>NZ_JAKUFY010000169.1:0-7010 GCF_022663675.1 Bacillus cereus group sp. BfR-BA-01355 | reverse complement strand
TATATCAACGATTTTTTTAATATATCAACGGTTCGACACAACATATCGATTTACCGACAATCTCCGACAAGGACAAACCAACTACATACCCCCTACCCGCTAATCCGCACAAGCAACAAAACAAAAAACTATCGCATATACGCGATAGCTTCTTATTGTACATATGCAGCTAATGCTTCTAAAGCCTCTTCTGCATCTGAACCTTCTGTTGTAATTGTTATCATGCTACCAGTTCCAATTGCTAAGCTCATAATCCCCATTATGCTCTTTGCATTTACTGTCTTTCCATCTTTCTCGATGAAGATATCTGCATGAAAGCGATTTGCCTCTTGTACAAACAACGCAGCCGGACGTGCTTGTAAACCGTTTTTTAATGAAACCTGAACTCGTTTTTGAACCACAGCTCCATTTCCCCTTTAACCTCTTATTTTTTTGCTACCGTTTCCCCCGCGCGTAATTTCTCTGCAATTTCATCGATTTTACGCAAACGATGATTAATACCCGATTTACTAATTTTCCCCCCGGATACCATCTCACCTAACTCTTTCAATGTTACATCTTGATAATCTCTTCGTAGCTGCGCAATTTCTCGTAGTTTATCTGGCAATATATCAAGACCAACCGTCTCATCAATATAGCGGATATTTTCAATTTGCCTTAGCGCTGCACCAATTGTTTTATTTAAATTAGCTGTTTCGCAGTTCACTAAACGATTTACGGAATTACGCATATCACGTACGATTCTAATATCTTCAAATCTTAAAAGCGCATTATGAGCACCAATAATATTTAAAAATTCCGTAATTTTCTCCGCTTCTTTCAAATACGTAATGTACCCTTTTCTTCTTTCCAGCGTCTTACTATTTAAATCAAATCCGTTCATCAGTTCACATATAGCATCATTATGTTCCTTATATAACGAAAAGATCTCTAAATGATAAGATGATGTTTCTGGGTTATTTACTGAACCACCTGCTAAAAATGCACCGCGTAAATACGATCGTTTACAACACTTCTTCTCAATCAATTCTTGTGATATATTTCGAATAAATGAAAAGTCATCTCGCACGATATGAAGATCGGCTAATATTTCGCGAGACTTCTCAACAAGCCTTACGATATATACATTATTTTTCTTCAATCGCATTTTTTTACGAACAAGCAATTCTACCGTTACGTCATATCCCTTTTTCAAAAGCGTATAAATTCTTCTTGCAATTGCCGCATTTTCTGTTTGAATATCAATAGATAGACGACGGTTTGAAAAAGAAAGCGATCCATTCATTCGAAGTAACGCTGATAATTCAGCTTTTTCACAGCATTCCTTCATTTCAAGGTTCGTCAGCTCTTTCTTTGTTTCTGATGCAAATGACACAGTCAACACCTCCTTATACGATTATTATGGAACAAAATTCTTGTCCTATATGAATGAGGAGCGCTACCTCAAACGAGGCAACGCATATTTATAACAATGAATATAAAATCGAAGCTAACTTTAACGTATCATGCCTTACAACACGATCATCATACTTCGCTAATCCACCTTGAATGACATCAATATTATTTTCAGCAAAACGTTCTTCATCCACTACAACTGGTGTAGACATTTCTTCCTCATATAACTTACGTAATTCACAAGGAATATCACGGTTATTTACAATTGCAGTATTGATAAATGGTTGCCCTAAATGATCGTGTAACGCCTGCACATGATCAAAAGCAGTATATCCCATCGTTTCACCCGCTTGTGTCATAACGTTACATACATACACCTTCTTCGCCTTTGCAGCAAGAACAGCATCCCCAATTTTATTAACAACTAAGTTGGGTAATATACTTGTATACAAACTTCCTGGACCGAAAACGAGTAAATCAGCTCGTTTAATCTCAGCCAAGGTTTCATGCAATGGCTCTACATCTTCTGGAGTTAAAAAGACACGATTAATCTTCTTTCCGTAATAAGGAATCTTTGATTCGCCTGTTACAATTTCTCCATCTTCAAGTTCCGCATGAAGTACCGCACTTTGATTCGCTGCTGGTAATACACGTCCTCTGACATTTAATACTTTACTTGTTTCCGTAATTGCATGGAAAAAGTCTCCTGTAATTGAGGTCATACCTGCCAACAATAGATTTCCTAACGCATGACCTTTCAGTCCGTCCCCTGTTGTGAAACGGTGCTGAAATAAAGCTTCCACCAGTGGCTCTACATCCGATAACGCAACAAGTACGTTACGGATGTCACCTGGAGGTGGAATTTCTAGCTCATCACGTAATCTACCTGAACTGCCACCATCATCAGCGATTGTAACAATTGCTGTAATATCAACAGGATATTGCTTTAATCCTCTTAATAAAACAGAGAGTCCAGTTCCGCCTCCCATGATAACAATTTTAGGCTTTCTCTCTTTTTTCATCCCTTAATGGCCCTTTCTCTTCTCCACATCACGATGAGATACATGAACACTATACTCTGGTTTCAAATGTTTCCCAAGGTATTCTGTAAGCGTAACAGAACGATGCTGTCCACCTGTACATCCAATTGCAATTACAAGTTGACTTTTGCCTTCTCTTTTATAATGAGGCAACATGAAAGTAATCAGATCCGTCAACTTCTCTAAAAACTTATGTGTCTCATTAAATTTCAGTACATACGAAGAAACTTCTTCATCTAGTCCTGTTAATGGCTTCATATGTGGAATGTAATATGGATTTGGTAAAAAACGAACATCAAATACTAAATCTGCATCAATTGGAATACCGTACTTAAATCCAAATGACATAACATTTACACGAAATGCTTGCTCAGTTTCTGTTGAGAACAAGTGAACAATTTTTTCACGTAATTCTTTCGGTTTTAAATCCGATGTATCAAGCACAATATTCGCTCGTGCCTTCATATCTGTTAATAAATCGCGCTCTGCTTCGATTCCCTTTAACGGCAAACCAGTTGGTGCAAGTGGATGCGAACGTCTCGTTTCTTTATAACGAGTTACAAGCGTACTATCTTTCGCATCTAAAAATAAAATATGAGGAATAATCCATGTACGTTCTGATAAATCATCAAGCGCTCCCCATAAATGTTCGAAAAACTCGCGGCCACGTAAATCAATACCAAGTGCCACTTTATTCATTTTCCCTTTTGAATCCGCCATAAGTTCAATAAACTTTGGCAATAACATCGGTGGCAAATTATCTACACAAAAATATCCTAAATCTTCAAAACTTTGTAAAGCTACTGTTTTTCCAGCTCCAGACATCCCTGTAATAATTACCATTTTTATATCATTATTCTCTGTCATCGTATCCTCTCCTTGACGGTTTAACTCGGATCTAATCGATATGAAAGCAACTCAAAATCTGGGGTATATACAAATGTACCGTAGATTATGCCATTTCCTTTAATTAAGTAATCAATAATGTGATAATCTCCTGGCGCCATTGCTAAATCATCAATTTTGTCAAATGTATGCCAACCAATGATGCCTTCTTCGCTCTCTAGTTTGTTTTCTCCTGCAAAATCTGTCGCTAAAAAGGAGAACATCATCCATTCAGAAACAACTTTATCACCTTCTTGGATGACAAAGGTGAAGACCCCCTTTAACGCTGGGTTTTTCAAATAAATACCTGTTTCTTCACGATACTCGCGAACAACGGAATCTCTTACAGTCTCACCACGCTCCATTTTCCCGCCTGGTGCAACCCACCAATTTCGGCGAGGTTTTTGGAGTAAGAGTACTTCATTATCTCTAATTAACACACAGTTTGTCACTCTTTGCATGTTTCTTCACCTCAGCTACTTGCAGTAAAATTCCTCACTGCATACTTCTTTCATTATACTATCAAAAACAGTTTGCTACAACGAAGGAGCCAGTCCTCTTTCGTTAAGCATATGCTACTCAACAATTTTAAAAAAGCTTTCTATAACAAGCAATGTAAATGCTTAGACTTTCAATGAATAGCATAAAAAATCCCCTTAACGATTTTTATCGCCAAGGGGATTAAAGCCTTTATTTCTTACCGAAATAAGTAACAATCGCAAATCC
Source organism: Bacillus cereus group sp. BfR-BA-01355 (assembly GCF_022663675.1). Lineage (NCBI taxonomy): Bacteria > Bacillati > Bacillota > Bacilli > Caryophanales > Bacillaceae > Bacillus > Bacillus cereus group sp. BfR-BA-01355. Next base: position 2,964 of record NZ_JAKUFY010000169.1, on the reverse strand, counting down.
TAAAATAAAGGTAATAATCGAACTTATAATTGAAAATCCGCCAGTCGGAATCCCAGGGAACACAATTACAATCGAACCGATTACAAGTCCAATAATTGCCGCAAATGTCATACTTTTATAACGATCTAATAAAAAACTAATGCCTTTACTACTTACAACAAATCCGACCATAACACCAGCACCGATAACCACGATTAAAGGTAAATTAAGTGTAGTTAAAGCGTTAATTGCTGTTGGATACACACCAATAATTAATAAAATAAACGATCCACTAATCCCAGGAAGCAGCATGGCCATACTAGCCATCCATCCTGTGAAAAATAAACCAATTGCATTTAAAATTGTTAACGTCGTAATTGGATCTGCTGCCTTATCTGGTTTAAAGAAAGCTGTAATCGCAACAAGAATTGCTGCAACTATTAATAAAACAATGTGCTTACCTTTAAACGATGACTTTGCATCAGCTTCTCTCATTAACATCGGTAATATACTAATAATTAAACCGAGGAAGAAAAATTGAGTCGGTTCATAATGATTTGCAAGTAAATATTTAATAACGTGACTTAACGTTAAAAATGCTGCTGCCACACCAGCTGCAAGGGGAATTAAAAATCCTAAATGTTTTTTCCATTCACGACTAAAGAATCCACTAATTGCCGCAAGCAATTGTTCATAAATCCCTAACACAACAGCGATTGTACCGCCGCTCACACCAGGAATTAAATCACTAACGCCCATACAAAATCCACGATATATATTACGCCATTCCATACTGAATAAATTCCTCATTTCTTATAGTGATTTTTTCCGTAAAGTCCAGTATATCAATAAGAAAGCTTATAATCCTAATATTTTTTGACAAAACTTTGACATTTTCAAACAAAAAAAGAAGAAAGCTCCTGTCGGTAGCTTTCTTCTCACAAGGTATATTATCCCTTATTTTTCTGATACAGTTTTTAATTCCTCTAATAATTCTTCTACGTAATGTTGAGCACTTTGTGCTGCAATACTACCGTCACCTGTTGCAGTTACAATTTGACGAAGCATTTTTTCACGAACATCACCAGCTGCAAAAATACCAGGAATTTTCGTTTCCATACGTTCGTTCGTTTCAAGGTAACCATTTTCATTTGTAATACCTAGTTCAACAAATGGTTTTGATAATGGTAACATACCGATGTATACGAATACGCCGTCAGTTTTGACTTCTTTCTCTTCTCCACTGTTTACGTCGACAAGTGTTACACTTCCTACTTTACCACTTGCTTCGTTGATTTCTTTTATAGTATGGTTCCAAATGAAATCTACTTTTTCATTTTGGAAAGCACGGTCTTGTAAAATTTTCTGTGCACGAAGCGTGTCACGACGGTGAACAATCGTTACTTTTGATGCAAAGCGCGTTAAGAATACACCCTCTTCAACAGCAGAATCTCCGCCGCCAATTACGATAAGTTCTTTTTCTTTAAAGAATGCCCCGTCACATACTGCACAATATGATACACCACGGCCGCCAAGTTCTGTTTCACCCGGTACACCAATTTTTTTATACTCTGCACCGCTTGCAACGATAATTGCACGTGCTTTATATTCTTTTTTACCAGCAATAATTGTTTTGTATTCTTTACCATCGATGACTTCTTTCACATCACCGTATGCATATTCAGCACCAAATTTCTTCGCATGCTCAAACATTTTATTTGATAAGTCTGGTCCTAAAATAGACTCATAACCTGGGTAGTTTTCTACATCTTCTGTGTTTGCCATTTGGCCACCTGGAATACCACGCTCAAGCATTAATGTGCTTAAATTTGCACGAGATGTATATACTGCAGCTGTCATACCAGCTGGTCCTGCACCAATAATAACGACATCATAAATTTTTTCTTCTGACACACTATTCACTCCTATCCATTCCTACACAATTAAGTTACCCTCATTATACTGTTAGCATCATTTTTTTCCCAATGATTTGCTTATCTTATGTGTGCGTACGCTTAACAGCTTGCACATACTTTCGGACGGTCGCTACAGATACATTATATACATCTCCAAGCTCCGACTGTGTCATTTTATTTCCTTGTTCGCCGCGTACAATGTATTCAATCGCAGCTGACCAGCCGTACACATTTGTAAATATATCTCCAGATGTATATAAACGTATGAACGTACAAAACCAAAAGTGTAAACACTCTTCAATTAATTCATCATCTTTTTTCGTATAATTGTATAATGCATCCGCGATTCGTACGCACTGCTCAAATTGTTGTAAATCAGCTGGAATACTCTTATGACTATTAAGTAAAAAGAAGTAATTTGCAAGTTGTGATACGATGGGAACACCGTTCTTCGCTTGCGTTATATCAAAGAAGAATCCAACCTTCTCCGGCGTTGACAATTCATTCATTAAATATAAAGCCAGCATTTGTTCTTCTAACGTCGCACTTTGCTGAAATGATTTTCGTAATTCTTCAAATAGCAAACTTTGTCCTTCACCTGCTAAATTCAGCGCATTCCAGGGCTCTTTTCCTTTTTTATCAGGGTGCAATTCCACGACATGTTGCCACATTTTTTCAGCTAGTTGCTGATCTTTCACCATATAAGCAGAATATGCAAACCAATAATAAAAACTAACGTCTCCCTCGTATCCTTGACGCTTTAATAATTTGAACCATTTATATGCATGCTCGAAATAACCAATCGTTGCAAGTGTGGTTCCCAGTTTCAAACGATGTTCAAATGAAATCGGATATACTGAAACTAGCTGTCCCGCTAACGCTTCTACTTGTTTATGCTCTCCAATTGAATATAGAAAAATAAGCGTATTACAAAGCGCATGTATATTACCAGGATTTTTCTCTAAAATCATTTCTGTTAACTTCAGTGCCTTGTCTACATTGCCAGATTGAAAATGTGCAATGGCTAAATTATTATGACCTGACCAAAATTCCGGATAATCTTTCGTAA
>NZ_JAKUFY010000168.1:0-7051 GCF_022663675.1 Bacillus cereus group sp. BfR-BA-01355 | reverse complement strand
CTTGCGCTTTTTCGATTTCCGCCTTCGCTAAACCTTCTACACGAACTTCTTCTGCACGTGCTCTTGCTTCCGCTTCAATTTTATATTGATCTGCATCTGCTTTTTTCATTTGTTTTACTTTTTCCGCTTCTGCTGATTGTTCAACAGCATAGCGATCTGCATCTGCCTTTTTCTTTACTTCTGCATCATATTGCTTTTCACGACGCGCAATCTCTTTTTCTTCTAATTCAATTTGCTTTTCACGTTCAATGATTTTAACGCGCATTTGCTCTTCTGTAACACCTTGTTGCGCTTTTGCTTGTTGTAATTCATAGGAAAGATCTGCATCTGCGCGAGCTTGTTCTTGATCTCTCTTATAAGATTGTACTTTTAACTCTTTATGTTTTTCAGCTTCAGCGATTTGTGCATCACGTTGATACTCAGCTTCTTTTGCTTCTTTCTCAGCACGAGCTTTTTCAATTCGTGCCTCTTTTTCACGCTCTGCATTTGCAACTGTTGCATCACGCTTAACCATCGCAATTTGTGGCTGACCAAGTGCATCTAAGTAACCGTTCTTATCCATGATTTCTTTAATTGTAAAGGAAACGATGCGAAGTCCCATCTTCTTTAAATCTGTAGAAGCTACTTCATGTACCTTTTGAGCGAATTGCTCTCTATTACTATAGGCATCTTCTACTGTCATAGAAGATAAAATAGCACGTAGATGACCTTCTAAAACTTCTTTTGCTTCTATTTTCAACTCTTCTGTTTCTTTTCCTAAATATTGTTCAGCTGCTGTAGAAACTTCTTCAATGGTAGATCCTACTTTAATAATAGAAACACCATTTACTGTAATCGGTACACCTTGTTTCGTATACGTATCACGTGTTCCCACTTCTAATTTGTAGTTTAATAGACTTAAAGGCTCTGCTCTTTGCATAATCGGAACTACGAAAGTACCGCCACCACGAATAATCTTAATCTTCTTTCCATCATCAGTGGTAACTACATTTTTCCCGCCACCAAGCCAGTTTCCAGTAACAATTAATGCTTCATCTGGTCCAACTGTTCGATACTTTGTAATGAATACTAAAATGAGTAGAATTAAAATTGCGAGTAATACTCCACCGATAATTAATGGAATCGTCATGTAAATTCCCCCTTATAATTTTGGTTTCTTTAAAGAATAAGCGATGTTCTGTACAAGTAAAACACCATCTTGGACTCCCTCGATAATAACCTCTGTTCCTTGCGAAATATCTTTCTTTCCAACTGTTTTAGCTAGGATTGCATTGTTTCCAAATTGGGAGGAAATTAATACTTCACCAAACCCTTCTGTAGGAATAGTCGTAATGACCTCTCCTTTGCAACCGATGAATTCATCCATACGTTGCACCGTGTTTTGTTCTGCTTCTGCAATCGGTTTTAAAATTAGTATTTTCATGATGAATACACCGATAAAAGATATAGCAAATGCAGCCCCAAAAATAAGAATACTATTAAAGGAAAATAAATATTCTCCTATATAACTAAGTCCACATAACATGGCGAAAAAACTAAGTAATAAAGTAACAACGGATACAGATCCGCCTCCAAAACTAAATATGGATTCAAATATATCTCCAAAAAAGATATAAATTACAGTGAGTATAGTAGCAATAATAAATCCATATAAATAAATTGTTTCAAGTGGATAACCAAACAAAGCCATTTCTTATCCCCCTCTCTTAAACAATCCCTTTTTTGTTATGTGTATGCCCCACCTCTTTCAAAGATTATCGTTCTAAATTTTCAGTTATTTACCCTTTAAAGAAAAGCCTGTAAGACAGGCCTCTAAAAAAGAACAGGAGAAACCTATTGTGACAGGCTCCTCCTAGAAAATAACCGATATATTATATATCTATATAATATACTATTTTCCACAAAAAGTAAAGTTAAACATACATTGGAAAAGTACTTATTTTACTGACAATTCGTATGTTCCATCGCCATTATCATATTTATATACATACAAGTAATACTTACCTGGTTTTGCATTAAATTTTGCTTCTATATGATTCCCATTAGCTTGACCGTAAGCCGCATAATTTTGCATATCTGATTCATGGTGAAGTACCCATGTCATCCCAATTCCATACTCATTTAAAACAGAAATGTCGATATCTTTCGCTGATGCTACATTAAATGTATAAACATCAGTGTGGTCCCCGCCAATAAGATTACCTTTTATCGTACTATTTAGCCCGATACGATTTGCTTCCTCTGGACGATTATTTGGTTCTGATTCTGTTAAACTTCCATCTTTAATCGTAACAGTTGTTTCGCTTCTGCTCTCTTTTCCTTTATCATCTTTTACTCTTAACGATACTTTATAAGAACCTTCTCTTTCATATACATGTACTGGATTCACTTCTGCACTTGTGCTTCCATCTCCAAATTCCCATAAATAAGAAACAATTTTTCCATCTTCATCGTTTGAGCCATCACTTTTAAATTGAATTCCCTCTTTTACAACTCCATTATAAGGCCCGTTTACATTAACCGTCGGAGCTTTATTTTCTCCATCATCTTTTGCGATTCCATGGAAGACTACATCATATTCAAATTCATTTGAGCTATTCACACGATAATTGACGAAGTATGCTGTAACAGTTTTGTAGCCACTCCATTCTTTTTGCGCCAATTGTTCTAAAGATTCATTTACTCTTTTACTCATTGCTTTCCAATCTTCTGATTCACCTTTTGTGACACTACCTGTATACGTACCTTCTAATGTAAATGTATTAAAGAATTGAGAATTATGTTTTGTCATTTTTGTATCTTTCATAGGCAACGTATCACTAATTTCTTTCTTCACCGCTGTTAACGACTTCGTTGCATGTTCAGCTAAATAATCATCAGCTACTTCTGGTACAGTGTATGTATCTTGATTATTAATTAACTGCTGCATATACTCTTGATACTCTTTATTTAACTTAGGATCTTTACTTAGATTTTCACGATATGCATCATAATTTTTCACGTCATTCGCACGAATTAAATCTTGAATTTTATCAAATGTTTCAAACTGATGCGTATATAAGTAAGACTGCAATGCGAACGAGTAATTATAGAAATCCCAAGAACCGTATTTAGCAAATAGTGTGCGCTCTGCAGTATAACGGCTTGCAGGATCAGATGATAATCCGCTAATTATACTCTTTCTTGGTACAACGTTATTCGTACGAGTAGAGCCTGCGAAAAACTCTGCATTTCCTTCTTGGAACCAAGTTAACCTTTCATTTTGATACATATCTCCTCTTCCAAATAAACCAGGAACTTCATATCTCCCTTGCAGATAATGAGTAAATTCATGACGGAATAACTCTTCTAAACTATAAATACTTTGCTCTGGTGTACGCTCATATGTAAAGAATGTTCCTGTTTCTTCGATATAAATTCCACCGTTGTTTGTTTCATACCCATACAATTGTCTATTTAACTGATATTCATCTGGACTATTATAAATTACGATTGTTAACACATCATCCGCATTTCCTGGCTCTAATGCTTTGTCATTTCCAATTACACGGTGATACTGTGCCTTTACTTCCTTCGCAGCCCAATATAATCTCTTAATTTTTTCTTCTGATACTTTATCTCCTGTTTTGAACACAATTGATCCATCATCGAATGTATACGTTTTTGGTAAGTACTGCTCTTTTCCTTCTTTACGTATTTTCTCTAAATCTACTGTATTCCCGCTATAATCTTTACCATTATAATTTGTTGTAATTTGTTCTATCGCAACAAAATATGGTTCACTTAAGTGTGGGTACATATGCATTGCTTGTGTAACAACCTCTAATCCTTTATTCGGATTGCTATGAAATTTCCCTAAACGGCTTGCAAAATAAATACCATTATTAACGAGCCATTTATTTTCTGACGTTACTTCATTTAAAAGAGCAATACGATTTATTTCATTAATAAACCCATCTACTTTTCCATACCACATCGTTTCATTCGCTTCTTTACGGGCCTCAACTAAATACGACTGTATATCATAGTCAATCCCTTGCATAATATCGTATATTGCTTGTCCCTTCATTCGATCATTTACATAAGTAGTAAAATTATCATTGTATTGCTTTAAAATATTTGATGCGTATTGAACTGTTTCAACATCACTTGATGCATTACTAATTAATTTTCCGTATGCAGATACGACTGTATCTTGTTCATCTGTACCAAGCTTAAAGTTTGGATTTTTTGCGATTGCTTTTAAAGCAGGTAAACATTTATCCTGGAAGCTTCTTTCATTTAATTCACTTAATTCGTTATTATAAAATGCCAGATAAAAAGCGGAACGCAACACTTCAGTAAACGTTTGAATTCCTTTTGAATCATCTTTCGTAAATGTACTACCTCTATGAGCTAATTCATCTATAATGACTTGCATTTTTCCTTTATCTTTATAAAAGGCCTTTGTGTCTTCATTAAACTGGAATAAATCTGTAATTTGGTGCCACTTAATACTGCCTAATGTTTCAACTAATTCTTGATTATTCATTTTGTTTAAATCAGCCATTGAATAGCTTTCTTTAACTTGCTTTACTGCCGTTTTCTTCGTAATAGATGCTGGTCGCTGTGAAAAATCGCCTACTTTTAAACGTTCTTGAAATGATAAGGTTTCATCAACTTTTGAAACATGCCCAACTTCATCTACTGGCTTTTCAATTCCAACCGGTTTCGTTTTTAGCACATTATACGGTACTTTTTCTTCCGCTACTGCATGAGTTTGAAGTGCCCCTAACGATAAAGCCATTGTACTAATGCTAAGCATCACTTTATTGATCTTTGATTTCTTGTTCATATCCTTGCCCCCTATTTTAATATTCCATTCAAGAATTTAACATAAAATCTGGATGTAACAATATAAAATGCAATATTTCATATTATTTCTTCCTATAATTTGTACATATCGTGAACACCCTTTCCTTTATCTAACCTCCGCTGATTATGAACTTATAACAATCAAAATTCCCTTTTACAAATATTAAAAAGAGAATTTTTTGACATTTCACCCTTTAATTGTTATGGTTAATATAATTGTTAACTTTATTAAATAAAGGTGGGATTCTATGATAAAAAAAGAGAACAGTGTATTTTATATCTCCATCTTGCTTACAACCTTATTTATTATATGGGGTGTCATACCAGCAAGCTGGATACAAGGCCATGATTTACAAAGTATCACATCTTCTTTAAACTCATTTATCCTCAATAAATTTGGATGGTTTTACTCTCTACTTATGACCACAATGCTTGTTTTAGCTACTTATTTAGCCTTTTCAAAATACGGTTCTATTCGTCTTGGTAAAGATGGAGAAAGACCAAAATACAGCTATTCATCTTGGTTATCCATGTTGTTTGGAGCAGGAATGGGGATTGGACTCCTCTTCTATGGAATCGCTGAACCGATTTCACATTTTACAGATCCATTAACAGGAAAAGCAGGTACAGAGGAAAGCGCCAAACTCGCTATGCAATATTCATTTTTCCACTGGGGACTCTTTCCGTGGTCACTATACGCGATGGTTGCTTTAACAATTGCATATTTCACATTCCGCAAACAAAAAGGTAGCACAATTGGGACTACAGTTACTCCATTATTTAATCGATCGAAAAATTCTCCTATCGGAAAAACAGTCGATATTTTGGCTGTTTTAGCCACAGTATTTGGCATTGTGCCATCTGTTGGGATTGGTGCTCAACAAATTGCCGGAGGATTAAGCTATTTATTCCCTTCTATTCATAACACTTTACTTACTCAGCTCGTACTTATAGCTATCTTCGCTGTTTTATATTTAACAAGTGCGCAAACTGGCTTAGATCGTGGGATTAAATATTTGAGTAACTTGAATTTCTCTCTCGCAGGTATTTTACTCGTCTCCTTTTTAATTTTAGGACCAACTGTATTTATTATGAAATATTTCACATCTACACTCGGTTCTTATATCGGCGCTTTACCTAGTATGGGATTAAATTTAGGAGCATTTAGTGAAAAATCTTCTTCTTGGATTGAAAACTGGACTATTTTCTATTGGGGATGGTGGATCTCTTGGTCTCCATTCGTCGGTACATTCATTGCTCGTATTTCTAAAGGGCGCACAATAAAAGAATTTATTATTGGAGTTGTATTAGTCCCAACTCTTATCTGTACATTTTGGTTTGCAGTATTTGGCGGTACCGCTATCCATATGGAAATGTTCCAATCGCTTGGGATAGCTGATGAAATCGCAAAAAATGGTACAGAGATTGGATTATTTGCTGTTATTTCGCACCTACCATTCTCTACATTTTTAACGGTTATCGGGTTAATTTTAGTAGCCACATTTTTCGTTACTTCTGCCGACTCGGCAACATTTGTTGTTTCAATGCAAACGAGTAACGGAAGCTTATCACCGAAAAATAGTTTAAAACTTATATGGGGATTAACAATCGCGATCATTGCAGCACTTTTATTACAAGCTGGAGGATTAAATGCACTACAAATTGCAGCTATAATCGCAGCACTACCATTTTCTATCGTAGTCGTTCTTATGGTTGCTTCGCTATTTAAAGAGCTGCGAAAGGAAGATGTTAATTCGCAAACGAAAGAAGTTCCGCAAAAAATAAAAAAGATTATGTAACAATTGGCACCTCAAATTACTTCTGAATCCGTGATGACTGAGAAAAAAGAAAATTAACAAACCCCATTCGTATGAAATATAATTTTCATACGAATGGGGTTTTACTCTATCTATTACACAAAAGACAAACATTAATTATATACAATAATAAGATTAAACGTTATTTATTTCTTAAATAACCTCTTTCTAAATACGAACATACTTAGTGCGGAAAGAACAAGTGTTATTCCAGAAAGTAAAGTCGATGTGCTAGCTTCACCGCCTGTTGATGGTAAAGATTTCTTTCCTTCCTCCGTCTTATTAACATGTTGTGTATTTAAAGTATCTGCTGTTCTGCCTTCGTTTTCAACAACCTGATTATTTCCTTTTGGCTCTTTTACTTCCTCTTTCGCTTCTTC
>NZ_JAKUFY010000167.1:0-7230 GCF_022663675.1 Bacillus cereus group sp. BfR-BA-01355 | reverse complement strand
TAGCAGTACGTTCAATATTCACAACGTAACCATATGTATTTAATTCAACCATAATTTCATATGTACCATCCGTATCTTTTTCAGTATAAAATACGCGTTTTTCATTGTTATTATAATGTTTTATGTTCTCACCACCGTAGTCAATCGTATTAAGAATATCCGTATACATCATACCTTCCTCAATCTTTTTAGATTCATCATGAGAAATGTAACGCTTCTGTGATGATGGAGCGTCCTCATTTTTAATACTTTCACGTTTACTCGTAGTCATAGGTGTTTTCTTCTGTTCTTTTAGTACGTCACCTTCCGCCTTCGCTGGTTGCTTTACTCCTACTTTTGTTAATACGTCTGTATCGCTAGAACAAGCTCCCAAAATCGATACTGTAGTCAACGCCATCCCTACTATAAGTACTCTCTTAAATGACTTCACTCTAATCCCCCCGGTATTTTTTAATATTTAGTAATCAACGTATTTTAATTAATACGGAACTATTCAGTTCTATACAATTTGCTATAGCCTTCTCCCTCATGCACCTTTTTTATATAAAGTGAAACTTTAATCAGCCCTCACCAATCGGGCTTTTATGGAATAAATCTACCTATTAGTCATAACCGATGCAGCTACAGCTAATCCAAACATGGTCACCAATCATCTTCGTTACAAATATTAACATTAAATATAACTAATAAATAGTATATTTCTCCTATTCATTTACATTTCTGTTGCATAATCTTATCTTAAAACGAACAATATGAAACTCGATTAATCATATATCCCATATATAATAACATTTAAATTAAATTCTAAAGTAACTTTACATGCATTTTCTGTTTTAACGCCAAAATAAAAGACCTTCCTAACGATTTTATTCTATCGCTAAAAAGGTCTTTCCTATTTTGGCTAAAAACTTAGCACTCTTCTGGCTTACCAGCATTCGTCGCTGTACGGAAAGATGATCCAAATCTGCATGATGCGATTGTGTATAGATAATCAATCTTGAATTATGCGTTCAATTTAAAGCAGTTTAAAAAATAATAATTCCTTATTCAATTAACATATGCATTAGTTTAACAACCTAATGCTGCTGTACCAACTGATAGTTTAGTTTTCAATATGTGAAAAGGGATTTCTAAATGATGAATTGAATATATATTTATTGTTTACTCGTTTTTGAGAGGTTCCTTTATGGGAAGATAAGCTTTACTATATTCCTGTACTTCACACAGTTCTATAATAACTAATAGTGATGCTGTGACGTGATTTTCTATTAGTGAGATAAAGTATTTTTCAATTCATTTATTATAAATTGCGACTCTCGTCCTCAAGAATTATTTCTTTTGGGTGAAAGTTTTTTTATGATATAAGTTTCATTCTGTCATAATTTAAAGGTTTCGAGAGGAGAAATAATATGAATCCTATTTTATTAGATGTTCCGTTACAAATAGAAACAGACAGACTCATTCTTCGAGCACCACTTCAAGCAGGTGAAGGGGATATAGTACAACAAGCTATTAAAGATTCCATTAATGAATTAAAGCAATGGTTGTCTTTATTTCAGTCCATTCCTACTGTTGAAGAAACGGAAATTCTTCTGAGAAATGCACATATAGATTTTTTGAAAAGAGAAAGCTTTCGCTATCTTATCTACCATAAGGAGACGAATGATTTTGTTGGAACGGCTAGCCTTCATCGAATTAATTGGAAGGTTTCTAAATGCGAAATTGGATATTGGATTAACACGCAATTTAGTGGCAGTGGATATATGACAGAAACAGTAAGTGTGTTAACAAACCTTGGATTTCAGTTATTCAAATTTAGAAGGATTGAAATCCAATGTGAATCTAATAACACGAAAAGTCGTGCGATTCCTGAAAAACTAGGCTTTGAACTTGAAGGGATATTGCGTAATGAAGATTTTTCAGCTGACGGTAAACAACTAGCTGATACATGCATCTATGCAAAGATAAAGTGAAACTTTAATTAGCCCGTACCAATCAGGATTTTACGGCAAAAGAAAAGACCTCCTTAACGATTTTATTTCATCGCTAAAAAGGTCTTTCTCTATTTCTGCTAAAAACTTAGCACTCTTCTGGCTTACCAGCATTCGTCGCTGTACGGAAAGATGATCCGCATCCGCATGATGCGATTGCGTTTGGATTGTCGATTGTGAATCCGCCGCCAAGCATCGATTGTTTATAATCAATTTTTACTCCTTTAACAATTGGAGCACTTTCTGTATCGATAACAAATTCAACACCGAAAAACTCAAGAACTGTGTCGTCTTCTTTTGGTTCTACTTCAAATCCTAAGCCGTAAGAAAGGCCAGTACATCCGCCGCCGTGTACAGCAAGGCGCACGTACTTCTCTCCATCTTCAGCATCTTTTAACATATCTTTAATTTGAAAAGCTGCTTGTTCTGTTACTTCAATCATGAAATACACCATCCTTTCTGTTCTCATTCTATTATACATCTTTACGCTTCTATCTTGTACTCATACACTCCGCGGCAAATTACTTCCGCAGGCCCTTTCATCAACACGTTTCCTTCTTCAGTCCAAGCAATCATTAAATCGCCGCCAGCTAAATGGACTGTAATTTCCTTACCACGTTCCATCTTTCCATTTAAAATAGCAGCGACAACTGCAGCGCACGCTCCTGTTCCGCAAGCTTGCGTTACACCAGATCCACGTTCCCAAACGCGGAAATTCATCTCTGCATCATTCAAAATCTCGATGAATTCAACATTTACTCGCTCTGGGAACATTTCATGTGTCTCCAGGACTGGACCAAGTGTTGTAAGAGGTGCTTGCTCTACATCATCAACAAAAATAACCGCATGCGGATTCCCCATTGAAACAGCTGTAAATGCATAGCGATGATTATTGTATAAGAAGTTTTCACGAATAAATGGTGTTTCACCTTCACCAAGCATCGGTATTTCTGCACGTGTTAAACGCGGTGCTCCCATATCGATTTTCGCTAATGTAACTTTCCCTTCTTCTACCGTTACTTCCGCTGTTACAATACCAGCTAACGTTTCAATTGTGAAAACTGTTTCTTCTACTAGTTTATGCTCATACGCATATTTCGCTACGCATCGTAAACCGTTACCACAACTCTTTCCTTCTGAACCATCATTATTAAACATGCGCATTTTCACCGGAGCTACGTCAGATGGACAAATTAAAATCATCCCATCTGCTCCAATACCAGTATTAATATTTGAAACCTTTTCCGCCACAAGAACTAAATCTTCTTCAGGAATTTGTTCTTCAAACATATTTACATATATATAACTATTGCCAAGACCATGCATTTTTGTAAAAGAAAATTGGCTCATTTATATTCACTCCAAAAATAATTTGTTATTTTAAGTATAGAATGCATGCTTTTAGAACACAATATGAATGTCCCCCGTTTCTCATATTTGACAACGTTTGGCGATGAGCCACTCTTACACACATTGTGTAAGAAAAAAGCCCTTCTAAAAAGGGCCTTTTTTTATTTATCTATAGTATTAAACTACCCTACGAAATAACATTTTATCTAATGAAAAAGGTGCTGCTGATTGCAACACCTTAAAACATTGGATTTTCATCCAAATAATCATATACATTATTGACCAGTTCTTCTACTGTAGCACCTTGTACAACTTCACCATTTACAAGTGCAAACGGTCCTTCAAAACAAATGCCACAATATCCTAAACAACCATACTCCATTACATCTAAATTCGGATCTTTTTCTAATTTCTCTAAAGCTGCTTGTGAACCACTTGCAAGGTTACCTACACAAAATTCAATTAATGGTTTAATCAAAATTCTCCCCCCTGTACTACAAAACAAATTACCTTCTGACTCCATCTATAAGAAGAAAACTAAGCTGTCTCTTGTTGTTTTCGTTATACATCCTAAACTATTTAGTTACTTCACTATTTCACTTCAAAGTAGATGGTTTTATTTTATATAACATGCTACTTGCAATAAAATAGTAACTAAAAAGGCAAAACAGTTTACTTTACTTTTCTTCTTATTGTACAACAGAGTATTCATTCATGCATTGTTATTTGTTCACAAATTCGATATAATTTGATTGAGTAAAGTCAAAATATTTTATTAATATAAAATTTTATGATTAGGGGATATTTCAACAGAAAAGGGGTAATCCATCATGAAACACCTCGTAATACTAGGTGGCGGCTACGGTGGAATGAGAATTCTACAAAGGCTACTTCCAAGCAACCAACTTCCAGATGATGTACAAGTGACATTAATCGACAAAGTACCATATCATTGCTTCAAAACTGAATATTATGCATTAGTTGCGGGTACTATTTCAGAAACACATATTCGTATACCGTTTCCCGAGCACCCACGACTCAATATTCAATACGGCACAATAACAAATATTGATCTCGAAGAAAAAGCTGTTCATCTCGATGGCGGCGAAGCGATCCAATATGATGATTTAATTATCGGTCTTGGCTGTGAGGATAAATATCATAACGTTCCTGGGGCGAAAGAATATACACATAGCCTACAATCGATTGAACAAACACGTAAGACATATGAACAATTAAATAGTCTAGAACCAAATGCAACAGTAGCTGTCGTTGGCGCTGGCTTAAGTGGTGTGGAAGTTGCCAGTGAACTTCGCGAAAGCCGTTCTGATTTAAAAATCTATTTATTTGATCGAAAAGATAGAATTTTATTCCCGTATCCAGAGAAATTAAGTAGATACGTAGAAGAATGGTTCGTAAAACATAAAGTTACTATTATAAGAAACTCTAACATTACAAAAGTGGAACCAAATATTGTGTATAACCACGATGAACCACTTGAATGTGATGCAATCGTCTGGACAGCTGGTATTCAAGCAAATGAAGTTGTTCGAAACCTTCCAGTTGAACAAGATGGTAGCGGACGGGTTGTCTTAACTAAATATCATAATATTCCAAATAACGAGCACGTGTATGTTGTAGGAGATTGCGCAGCACTTCCACACGCTCCATCTGCCCAACTTGCTGAAGGTCAAGGAGAGCAAATTGTCCAAATATTATTAAAACGTTGGAACAATGAACCACTTCCTGACGAACTACCTATAATCAAATTAAAAGGTGTTCTCGGCTCTCTTGGTAAGAAGCATGGCTTCGGTTTACTTGCAAACCAACCATTAATGGGACGTGTACCAAGATTATTAAAATCCGGTCTACTTTGGATGTACAAATATCATAAGGGTTAATATCTTACAGGCTGTCTACTATGTAGACAGCCTCTTTGCATCAGTTTTTAAAAATTATCAGACACCTCTTTCTCAATATGTATAATGATTTATTTTTCATTTTTATATTAAAAACTATTGATAAACAGTGTATGCTATTTGTAAGTTGTCTTATTATTTCCTTTAAGACCGAATTCATTCGGTCTTATTTTTTATGTGATAAATACTTTTGTAGGAGGCATTACATTCAACTTATGAACTTATCGAAACTAAACAATCGAATAGAAGCGAAAAAGAAAGAGTTAATCTATCTCGTTGAACGATACGGATTAACTCATAATAAAGTGATTTCTTTCAGCCAAGAATTAGATCGTTTACTTAACTTATTAATAAAACTCAAGATGAAGAAAAAACGTTGCTCTTTATAACCCTTATCCTCCCTTTTTTGATACGATATAAATAGAATCAGAAAGGAGCGATTTATGTTTATATTAAAAGACGTTATATATAAAGATATCCTACACATTCCTTATTTACAGATTCAAAATGAAAAAATCACTTGCATTATCGGTGAAAGTGGAAGTGGAAAAAGCACATTGCTTCGCATGTTAAACGATTTACAATCTCCAACATCCGGTACAATTGAATATAACGGAAAGTTAATTTCTGATTATCCGCCTATTCAATTACGTCGTGACGTAGTTATGCTTGGGCAAACTCCACCTATTTTTGATGGAACCGTTAAAGAAAACCTATTAACGGGACTTCGTCTTTCTGAAAAACCATTTCCAAATGATGATGCCCTGCGGAGTGCATTACAAACCGTTAGCTTAGACAAGCAATTAGAAGATAGCGCCTCCTCATTATCCGGCGGTGAAAAACAAAGACTTGCCTTTGCTCGTATTGTACTTATGGATCCGCCTGTCTATTTATTAGATGAACCCACTTCAGCACTAGACAATGATACAGAACGCCGCGTTATGAAACAATTTACTGAACTAGCACGAAAAAAGAAAAAAACAGTTATCTTCATCACACACTCGCAACAACTTCCAAAAGAAATTGCAGACGACATTATTGAAATTAGTAAAACAAACGGTGCAACTAGAAAGGAAGTGCTCTCTATTGAAGGGCGTTATTGAACTCCAAATTTGGCAACTGGCGGCTGCCTATATTTTTATCCTTATCTTAATTGGACTTGTAAAATTAAAAGGAATACCTCGTGAAAAACAAATCGCGCTCGCAACATTCCGTATGACGATTCAGCTCGTACTTGTTGCATATGTCCTTACATACGTATTTGAAAACAGTAATCCATTTTATACAATTGCTCTCATTACTTCTATTACTACCTTTGCAATTTTTAATATTTATAAACGAGTTAATATCCCAATGTCTAAAGAATTAAAACGAGTAGCCGCCCTTTCCATGGTCGCTGGATCAATTGGGCCACTTCTACTATTTATCTTTGTTATTATCGGTCATGACCCTTGGTATGCTCCGCAATATATCGTCCCTATTACGGGAATGTTAGTCGGTAATGCCATGACTGGTGTTTCTCTCGGCGCAAATACGTTCTTAAACAATATGAAATCGCAAAGAGGTCAAATTGAAGGTGCACTTATGCTCGGCGCAACACCGAAAGAAGCAGCTGCTCCGCTCATTCGAGACGCTTTTGATTCTGCTATTTTACCAACAATTAATTCTATGGTCGGAATGGGAATTATAAGCTTACCAGGCATGATGACTGGTCAAATATTATCCGGTGTATCACCATTCACAGCCATTCAATATCAAATCGCTATCATACTCGGTATTTCAGGAAGTACCGCTTTCGCTGTCATTATCTTTTTACAGCTTGGATATAAAACGTTCTTTAATAAGCGATGTCAGTTGAAAGAGGTTGACTATGATGCGAAGTGAATCGTAACTTTCGCTCAGTAAATGATGCCCTGTTCTCGGTGAGTGAAATTATATCAACGATTTTTTCAATATATCTATCATAACTT
>NZ_JAKUFY010000166.1:0-7383 GCF_022663675.1 Bacillus cereus group sp. BfR-BA-01355 | reverse complement strand
AACAATTCAGTTGTATACAATGCTTTCAATGATTGGAATGGGTGCTTGGATTGGAGCATCTTTAGATACATATCAACGTTTTTTAAAGCGTCAAGAACGTAAACGTTGGCTTGTATTTATACATGATATACTATTTTGGATTGTCCAAGCATTATTTGTCTTTTATGTATTGCTTCTCGTAAATGAAGCTGAGTTACGTATATATGTGTTTTTGGCATTATTATGTGGTTTTGCGGCATATCAAAGCTTACTGAAAGCACTATACATGAAGCTGTTAAATTTTCTCATCTATATTTTTATGCAAACAACATATTTTTTTGTTCGAATTATACAGCTACTCATGATAAAACCTGTTATTATTATAGCGCAGCTATTTATTGCATTTATATTATTCTTATTTCGTATACTGCTTTCAATTGGACATGTGTTATGGAAAATGGTGATTTGGATATTACTTTTCATATGGAAAGTTTTTTTCTGGCCTGTTCGATTTATTGCTTCGCTCATATGGAAACTTCTCCCTAATCGTGTTAAACTTTTTATAGTGAAACATATAGGGTTCCTGCAATATATAGCAAAATTGAAGGGACATATCTTCCAAATATGGGAGCGTATAAAAAAGAAGTTAGGGGGACCTCGAAAATGAGGGAACTGAGACAAAGAACAATCGAAAAACAGAGTCCAAATCCTGTTAAAGAGCATATAATACAAACGGATGAGAACAGGAAGCGACTTTATCGCCGTTTAGCGGTTTTTCTTGTCTTTACTTTTACAATTATTGCGAGTATTAGTGTAACGTTTTATCAACAAAACAGTTCCATTAAAGCAAAAGAAGCAAAAGTTAAGGACATGAAAAAAGAACTGGATTCATTAACGAATAAAGAAAAAAGTCTAAAAGACGAAGTTCAAAAGTTAAATGATGAAGAGTACGTATTAAAGATTGCTAGAAGGGATTATTTCTTCTCTGGTAAAGGGGAGATAATTTTTCCTGTTTCGAAGTAGAGTATGTCTTATTGACACTATATTTTAGGATTATATATAATAAAGTAAAATTTGACTTTTTAACCACTAAGGAGGAGCATTTTTTTTATGTCAATCGAGGTAGGCAGCAAGTTACAGGGTAAAGTAACAGGTATTACAAATTTTGGGGCTTTTGTGGAGCTGCCAGAAGGCTTAACTGGTCTTGTTCATATTAGTGAAGTTGCTGATAACTATGTAAAAGATATTAACGATCACTTAAAAGTGGGCGACCAAGTAGAAGTAAAAGTTATTAATGTTGAAAAAGATGGAAAGATTGGTTTATCTATCAAAAAAGCGAAAGAACGTGAAAAAACAGAAGGAGATCGTCCACGCGGTGAATACCAACGCGGTGGTGATCAACAACGTTCTGGACGTCCACAACGTAATAATCGCTCTTTCAACAGAGATAATCGCGGTGGCGGTAACGACCGAGCTCCAAAAGAAACATTTGAGCAAAAGATGGCACGCTTCTTAAAGGATAGCGAAGATCGTTTAACTTCTTTAAAGCGTAACACAGAGTCTAAACGTGGTGGCCGTGGCGCACGTCGCGGATAATAAGACCGTTTAGTTTTTAACATATAGAGAGGTACCCAGAGTGATGGCTCAGGGTACTTTTTTATATGTGAAAATATATTTTAAAAAAGTTTTCAAGATATGTTGACTTTAAATAATATCTGATGTAAGATACTAATTGTCCGTTAAATACGACGACATGGCGGTGTAGCTCAGCTGGCTAGAGCGTACGGTTCATACCCGTGAGGTCGGGGGTTCGATCCCCTCCGCCGCTATATTTAATTTAACGGCCCGTTGGTCAAGTGGTTAAGACACCGCCCTTTCACGGCGGTAACACGGGTTCGAATCCCGTACGGGTCATCTAAAAAGATCATGCAAATTTGCATGATCTTTTTTTGTTAAATGGATTAAGATATACAACACTTCTACAAAATCACCCTATATTTTCTGAATATTTAATTAAAAAATCGAAATAACTTACATACCGTGTATATCTGTAGAGTTATTTCGAATAAAAAGTCGAACGATTATAAAAGTGAAAACTGTTGTTTTGACAAAAATCCCAACAATCATCTTTTATAATGACAGTAATTAAACTATGCAGGTGGTGTTAAAAGTATGCCTAAAGCAGGAAGGAATACTATGAATACAAGTGTATTGGCAATGAATGAGAGTCAGCTTGGAGGAATAAAGTGGACGAGTAAGTTGCGAATGAAATTTGAACAAGTTTTCTTTAGATGGGGATTTATTATTGTTGTTATTGGTTTTCTTTTGGGAAGAGCATATATATTAACAAATATCTTACCGTTTGCACTACCATTTTTTGCTGCTGTTTATGTTATGAAGCGGGATAAGATGCCGCTAGCATTTTTAGCTCTAATGGGAGGAGCTCTTTCAGTCTCGATAGATAATTTGTTTTTTACTTTTGCATCTATCTTTACTTTCTTCATTTATAATATCTTCTTTAGTAGATTCACACGTAAAACCGTTGGACTTGTTCCATTTCAAGTATTTATCTCCGCATTAACCGCACACTTAGTTGTTGTATATTTTGCACAACAAACTGTCACCATGTACGATTTACTCGTTAGTACCATTGAGGCTGGGCTTAGTTTTGTATTAACTATGATATTTTTACAAAGTGTTCCGCTTTTAGTAGAAAGGAAAGGAAAACAACAGGCGTTAGAGACGGAAGAAATTGTTTGTTTGATTATATTACTAGCATCTGTTTTAACGGGTACAACAGATTGGTTTGTATATGATGCTTCTATTCAACATATTTTTACACGGTATTTAGTACTAGTATTTGCATTTATTGCGGGTGCTGCTACAGGATCTACAGTGGGGGTCGTAACAGGTTTGATATTAAGTTTAGCAAATGTATCTAGCTTGTCCCAGCTTAGCCTTCTTGCTTTTTCTGGATTGCTTGGTGGGTTGTTAAAAGAAGGGAAGCGTTTAGGTGTTAGTTTAGGTTTATTAATTGGGACAAGCTTAATTACATTATATGTAGACAAACAGACAAATATTGTAACGACTTTAATTGAGTCAGGCGTAGCGATTGCTATCTTCTTATTAACGCCAAAGCTTGTTTTAGATCGTATTGCTAAATTTATGCCAGGTACACAAGAGCATTCGCAAGATCAACAACAATATTTAAGAAGGATGCGCGATGTTACAGCGAACAAAATCAACCAATTTGCAAATGTATTTGCTGCTTTATCTAATAGCTTTTCTGTATATGGGTATGTAGAGGAAGAAGATAAAGAGACAGAAGCAGATTTGTTTTTGAGTACAATTACTGCGAAAACATGTCAAACATGCTTTAAAAAGGATCAATGCTGGGTAGTGAATTTCGATAAAACGTACGATTATATGAAACAAATAATGAGTGAAACGGAAGAAGGAACCCTGCAACATAATCGTAAATTAGTTCGTGAGTGGGACAAGCATTGTGTGAGAGGGAAAAAAGTGACGGATTTAGTAGCGGGTGAATTAGATCATTTCTATGAGGGACAAAAATTACGAAAACAAATGAAGGAAAATCGTAGAATAGTTGCGGAGCAACTATTAGGTGTATCAAAGGTTATGGAGGATTTTGCTAAGGAGATACAACGAGAGCGTGAAAATCATCAGGTGCAGGAAGAACAGATTATGCAAGCGTTCCGTGATTTTGGTGTCGAAGTAGAGCATGTTGATATTTATTGTTTAGATAGAGGAAGTATTGATATTGAAATGTTGATTCCCGTTGCATCTAATGAACATGGTGAATGTGAAAAGTTAGTTGCACCGATGCTTTCGGATATCCTTAAAGAAAATATTGTCGTTAAACATGAAGAAAAGTCTTCTTATCCGAATGGCCACAGTTTAATATCATTCGGTTCGGCGAAGACGTATTCTCTTGATACGGGATTGGCCACAGCCGCAAAGGGCGGTGGATTTGTTTCGGGTGACTCTTATGCGATGATGGATTTAAGTGTTGGCAAATATGCACTTGCGATTAGTGATGGTATGGGGAATGGGCAAAGAGCTCATATGGAAAGTAAGGAAACGGTGAAATTATTACAAAAAATACTCCAATCCGGTATTGACGAAGAAATAGCGATTAAGTCTATTAATTCAATTCTTTCTTTGAGAACGACGGAAGAGATGTTTACGACATTAGACTTAGCTATGGTAGATTTGCGAGATGCGAGTGCAAGGTTTTTAAAGATCGGATCAACGCCGAGTTTTGTTAAACGCGCGAATAATATTTTGAAAATTGAAGCAAGTAATTTGCCGATGGGAATCATCGAAGATGTTGAAGTTGATGTGGTGGGTGAACAATTAAAAACGGGCGATATCCTTATTATGATGAGCGATGGGATTTTTGAGGGAGCGCAGCATGTAGAGAATCATGAATTGTGGATGAAACGAAAAATTAAAGAATTGCAAACCGAAGACCCGCAAGAAATTGCTGATATCATTATGGAAGAAGTGATTCGCTCTTGTGATGGTTATATAAATGATGATATGACTATTGTAGTGGCAAAAGTGAAGAAAAATATGCCGAAGTGGGCTACGATTCCGATTGTAGGCATGCAGGCGCAGTAAAATGTAAGTGGAATGTTTATCTAAAATTTGATTTTAAAAACCTAGGCGAATACCTAGGTTTTTTTGTGGGAAAAGGTAATGCTATTGATTTTGTGAATACAGACGGAGGATGTAAGATAAAAATGTAATTTTTGTATATCTTTTTTTTGCACAATGTTTGTAAAAGTTGTACCATTATAGACAAGGCGACTAATGTTGCTGTTCTTGTTTAATGAAAGGTGATTGCGAAGTTGAAAGATACATTTGTTGAAAAAGTAGATGACTTTGTAAAGCAGCATGATGTATTAAAGAATGATTCAACAATTGTTGTGGGAGTTTCTGGTGGTCCTGACTCGTTAGCCCTTTTATATTATTTATTAGAAAAAAGAGCGGAAAAACAGTTGGAAATTGTAGTAGCTCATGTGGATCATATGTTTAGAGGTGATGAATCTCATGAGGATTTACAGTTTGTGCAGGACCTTTGTGAAGAACTGGGAATTATTTGTGAAACGATAAGAATTAATGTATCACAATATCAACAGCAATACGGGATGAATGCACAGGTTGCTGCTAGGGAATGCAGATATGCATTTTTGGAAAGAATAATGAAGAAATATGATGCAAGATATGTTGCTCTTGGACATCATGGAGATGATCAAGTAGAGACGATTTTAATGCGTCTTGTAAGAGGGAGTACTCCGAAAGGATATGCAGGAATTGCAGTGAAGCGTCCTTTTCATAATGGATATTTAATTAGGCCGTTACTTGGGGTAACGAAGGAAGAAATTGTTGATTACTGTAATAAGCTAAATTTAATTCCACGTATAGATCCGAGTAATAAAAAGGAAGTATATACAAGGAATCGATTACGTAAATATGTCCTTCCTCACTTAAAAGAAGAAAATCCACAAATGCATGAGAAATTCCAAAAATTTAGCGTGCAGATGCAAGAGGATGAGGCTTATTTGCAGGAATTAGCTTTTGAGAAAATGAATAAAGTAATTACAAAAAAAAGTGATAAACAAATTAGCTTATCAATTCCTGCCTTTGAATCCATGTCTATGCCTTTACAAAGAAGAGGGATTCAACTAATATTAAACTATCTTTATGAATATAAGATTCCATCTTCTCTTTCTTCTATACATATTGACAAGGTGATTGAGTTTTTTAAGCGGACACAACCTTCAGGTTCACTTGATTTTCCAGGTGATTTGAAAATTGTTCGTACATACGAGGAGTGTAGCTTTAGATTTAAACAAGAAATTGTCTCTCCTTTTTTGCAAGATTTATCAGTACCCGGGATCATTACGCTATTGAACGGGGATGAATTTGTAACAGAGGTGAGCGAAGATATACCAAGTAACATGAATGAAACAGTATTTGTTGCTAAGTATAATGATATATCATATCCACTTCGTATTCGTTCTAGGGAAAATGGAGATCGCATGTCAATACAAGGTATGGATGGCACGAAAAAGATAAAAGCTATTTTTATCGAAGCGAAAGTACCAAAAGAAAAAAGGGAAGAATGGCCGGTCGTTTGTGATGCAAGTGGGAACATTATTTGGGTACCCTTGTTGAAGCGATCTGCATTTGCAATTTCGAAAGAGATGGCAAAGAAGGGTAAATATATGATTATTCACTACAAAAGCAAGGAGTCTTCCGGGAGGATAATGAAATGATGAATCAAGATATCGAAAAAGTATTAATTTCTGAAGAACAAATACAAGAAAAGGTGCGCGAACTAGGTGCAGTTATTGCAGAGGATTATAAAAACACAGTACCCCTTGCAATTGGTGTATTAAAAGGCGCAATGCCATTTATGGCAGATTTATTAAAGAGAACAGATACATATCTTGAAATGGATTTTATGGCTGTATCTAGTTATGGTCACTCTACAGTTTCAACAGGCGAAGTGAAAATTTTAAAAGATCTTGATACTTCTGTAGAAGGTCGTGATATTTTAATCGTCGAAGATATTATTGATAGTGGTCTTACACTAAGCTACTTAGTAGACTTATTCAAATATCGTAAAGCGAAGTCTGTAAAAATTGTTACATTATTAGATAAGCCAACAGGCCGTAAGGTTGATCTGAAAGCGGATTATGTTGGATTTACTGTTCCACATGAATTTGTAGTAGGATATGGATTAGATTATAAAGAGCAGTACCGTAATCTTCCTTATGTAGGCGTATTAAAACCAAGCGTTTACTCAAATTAATTAAATACAGGCTTTACAATTGTATAGGAAAGTTTTTCTATGTTACGATTTACTATAGTGTTTATGCCGTGAGAGGAGGTTAGGAATGAATCGTATCTTCCGTAATACCATCTTTTATTTACTGATATTCTTAGTAGTAATTGGAATCGTGAGCTATTTTAATGGTTCGACACAAAAAACGACATCAGTTAGCTACGACAAATTCATTACTAAACTAGAAAGCGGTGAAGTGCGTAATGTGCAACTTCAACCGAAAAATGGTGTATTTGAGGTAAAAGGACAATTCAATAACTCTAGCCAAGGAGAACAATTTGTTACTTATGCACCAAATACTGAGGAATTACAAAAGAAAATCAATGATAAAGCGAAAGGTGCCGAAGTTAAGTATCAACCAGCAGAAGAAACAAGTGCTTGGGTAACATTCTTTACTTCAATCATTCCGTTTGTCATCATCTTCATTTTATTCTTCTTCTTATTAAACCAAGCTCAAGGCGGCGGTAGCCGTGTTATGAACTTCGGGAAAAGTAAGGCGAAGTTATATAATGATGAAAAGAAAAAAG
>NZ_JAKUFY010000165.1:0-7473 GCF_022663675.1 Bacillus cereus group sp. BfR-BA-01355 | reverse complement strand
CGACTTACTTCGGCAACCATTCCTTTCTCATTTCTTCATCAATGCCACTACATCTCCTGAAATGATACTCTTAATGATTGCAACCTCTACCTCACCGAGATACGAATGAGGATTTAAATATTAAATTAACGTCTTTAAGAGTAACAAATGAATTTTTATACGTCAATGGATATAGTAATAATCAGATTATAGAGAAGAGTTTGTGATTAGGAATGAATAATTATTTGATGTAAAAAGAAGCCGATCTAAACTAGATCAGCTTCTACATATAAAATTAAACTAAGTTTAATACTGTTACTTTTTCACGTGTCATAGACTCAAGGCTCTTACGAATACCTTGTGCGCCCATACCTGAACCTTTTACACCAATGAATGGGAAGTGGTCAGGGCCGCGCTCTGTGCGTCCGTTAATTTGAACAGAACCAGTTTCGATTTTGTTAGCAATTGCAAATGCTTTGTTAATGTCTTTTGTGAAGACACTTGCTTGCAGACCGAACTCTGATTTGTTAGCAATCTCAATTGCTTGCTCATCTGAAGAAACACGGATGATTGGAAGGATTGGGCCGAATGGCTCTTCCCAAGCAACTTTCATTTCTTCTGTTACGTGGTCGATTAATGTTGGGTAAATTAAGTTACGCTCACGTTTGTTACCGATAACGATTGTTGCACCTTTTTCTACAGCGTCGTCAACTAAACCTTGAACGAAGTCAGCAGACTTGTCGTCGATTAATGGAACGATTGTGCTGTCTTGTTCTGGAGATCCAACTGATAGTTCAGCTACTTGTGCTTTTACTAAGTCAACAAGCTCGTCCGCTACGTTTTCGTGTACAAGTACACGTTTAATAGCTGTACAACGTTGACCAGAGTAAGAGAATGCACCGCTTACGATATGGTTTGCAGCATCTTGTAAGTCAGCATCTTCACGAACGATACCAGGATCTTTACCACCAAGTTCTAATACAAGTGGAATCATTGAAGCTTTTTTCGCTAAATGTTTACCTGTGTTTGTACCACCTGTGAACGATACCATATTGATGCCTTCGTGTTCTACTAAGTAGTCACCAATTACAGAACCGCGTCCTGTAGCTACGTTTACAAGACCTTTTGGAAGGCCAGCTTTGTGAAGTGCTTCCACCATTTTAATACCACTAATTGCACCTTGAGTTGCTGGTTTGAAAATAACAGCGTTACCCATAATTAATGCTGGTGCAAGTTTTGCAGCAGATAAGTTTACTGGGTAGTTAAATGGTGCGATTGCTAATACAACACCAAGTGGTGCGCGTTGGATAATCGCAAGTTTAGATTTCGTTCCGCCAGGGAAGCTATCGCCCATCATGCTTTCTCCGTGCATATGTAAAGCTTCTTCGATCGTGTAACGAATGAAGTCAGCTGTACGAACAACTTCTTTCTTCGCATCTTTATAGCCTTTACCGACTTCTTTCATAATGATATCGGCAATTTCATCCTGCATATTTACGAGCTCATCAGCCCATTTATATAAGTATTTTGCGCGATCTTGTAGGGAAGCTTCAGCCCATGATTTTTGAGCTTCTTTTGCAGATGCAATTGCTTCATCTACTTCTCCGCGAGTAATTGCTTGTACTTGTCCAATTACTTCGTGTAAGTAAGGAGATGGAATTTCGATTGTTTCTCCTGAAGAGCTTTCTCTCCATTCTCCGTTTAAATAAAATTTGTACGTATTGCTAGTTGTCATGATTAGTCCTCCTAAAATAGCAACTTGTAAGAGTGAGTATAAGGTGATTGTAGGGGGTTTGATAACATTTTTCAAATGAAATGTTTGTGAAAACGATTTCTTATTCTTTTTTTATTTTGTATGCCCTTTCTTACGGAATATTCTCTTATTTCAAAATGATGTAGCGTATATTTTTATTCAGTTTGTAAAAAAAATAATTGACAGAATACTCAATAAAGTTGTAAGATTATAAATGGAAAATAAATGAAAGGGGTGTGCGTAATGATTGTAATCGTAAATGTAATGGGCTTAGCTCTGTTAAATGGCAGAAAACATTCATATCATTACGCAACCCGTGCGGATATATAAGGCATTCTCTGTCTTATAAGAAGCGTACGTTGCGTATATCGTAACGTACGCTTTTTATGCATTTTTGTGCATATCGTCAAGCGGCGGTATGCTTTTTTTTGTTTATTTTTCCTTGTATGGTTACGATGAAAATTTTGGAAGGTGGAAAAATGTGATGAGATTGTATGGGTTACGAAATGTAAATGTGATGGGTCTGGATAGTGGATAAAGAAGTGAGAGTTAAACGAGAACGAGAAGGGAGAGGTTACATTGTTATCAGTATTACTAAAGCTAAAATGGTTTTTTAAAGAGCATTGGAAGAGATATAGTATCGCTATTGGAGCTCTTTTAATTGTAAATATAGTTGAAGTCATTCCCCCGAAAGTGTTAGGGGTTACGATAGATAATATAAAAACAGGAACGTTAACGAATGCGGAGATTATGCAATTTATTCTCATTTTAATAGGGGTTACGGTAATTGGATATGGTCTTACTTTCGTTTGGCAACACCAGCTGTTTGGGGGAGCATTCGTACTGGAGAAAACGATGCGCTCTAAATTTATGGGACACTTACTTAAAATGACACCGACGTTTTATCATAAAAATCGTACGGGTGATTTAATGGCGAGAGCGACAAATGATTTAAAAGCAATTGCTATGACAGCTGGTTTCGGTATATTAACGCTCGTGGATTCGAGTTTATATATG
Organism: Bacillus cereus group sp. BfR-BA-01355; assembly: GCF_022663675.1. Lineage (NCBI taxonomy): Bacteria > Bacillati > Bacillota > Bacilli > Caryophanales > Bacillaceae > Bacillus > Bacillus cereus group sp. BfR-BA-01355. The sequence continues at coordinate 4,724 of NZ_JAKUFY010000165.1, read as the reverse complement.
CTTACGATTGTCTTTATGATGGGATTTACAATTAGTTGGGAGCTTACATTTGCGGCGCTTATACCGCTTCCGATTATGGCGTATGCGATGAACATATATGGAAAGAAATTGCATGAGAGATTTACAGTCGCGCAAGATGCGTTCGGAGATATGAATGATAAAGTACTTGAATCGATTGCTGGTGTGCGTGTTATTCGTGCATACGTACAAGAGAATGCAGACGAGGAAAGATTTCATCATTTAGGAGATGACGTCTACGAAAAAAATATGAAGGTAGCAAGAATTGATGCATTATTCCAACCAACTGTGAAAATGCTTGTCGGTCTTAGTTATTTAATCGGCTTAGTGTACGGTGCATACCTTGTGTTCCAGTCAAAGGTGACGCTTGGTGAACTCGTTTCTTTTAACGTGTATTTAGGGATGATGATTTGGCCGATGTTTGCAATTGGTGAATTAATCAATGTTATGCAAAGAGGAAATGCTTCGCTTGACCGTGTGAATGAAACGTTAGCGTATGAGCCAGATGTAAAGAATCCAAAACATCCAAAGCTTGTGCAAGATCCGGATTATATTCAGTTTGATGATGTGTCTTTCTCATACCCTTCATCAACTGAAGAAAATTTAAAGAAGGTTTCTTTCACATTAAAGCAAGGAGAAACGCTAGGGGTTGTCGGAAAAACAGGAAGCGGGAAAACGACGCTTGTACGTCAGCTTCTTCGTCAATATCCGCTTGGAGATGGAGATATTGCGGTCTCTGATGTGACATTAGATAAAATAACAAATGAAAATGTACTCGGATGGATTGGGTATGTACCTCAGGAACATATTTTGTTCTCAAAAACAGCGAGAGAAAATATTTTATTCGGAAGTAGGGAAGCGACGGAAGAAGAACTTGAGAAAGCAATTGAAATTGCTGCGTTTAAAAAAGACTTAGAGTTTTTACCAGAAGGATTAGAAACGCTCGTTGGAGAGAAAGGTGTTTCTTTATCAGGAGGGCAAAAACAAAGGATCTCGATTGCGCGAGCTGTTATTCAAAATCCAGAAATTTTAATTTTGGACGATTCTTTATCAGCTGTAGATGCTCGTACGGAAGCAGCGATCATTGAAAATATAAGAACAGAAAGAAGCGGAAAGACGACGATTATTACGACGCACCGTTTATCTGCAGTGCAACATGCGGATTGGATTCTCGTTATGGATGAGGGGCAAGTAATGGAAGAAGGTACACATGCTCAGCTTATCCAGAGCGGAGGCTGGTATGCTGAGCAGTTTGAAAGACAACAAGGTGAAAGTGAAAGTGCGGATAGTGGGGTGAAAATATGAGCGTTTCAAAACGATTGTTTCAATATGCGATGAAAGTGAAGGGGACGATTTTTGCAGCGATGCTAATGTTATTTATTTTCGTCATTGCAGAGCTTGCTGGTCCTTTCGTCGCTAAAACGATGATTGATGATCATATCGTCGGGATAGAGAAACCTTGGTATGAAACAGAAAAGAGTGAAGAAGCTGTTTCATATAATGGCGCTTTTTATAAGCGAAGTGATCGCTTTGAACAAGGCGAGACAAAAGGTAAAGAAGTACGTGTGATGCAAGTCGGTTTTCAATATTATTTTGTACCGAATAAAGTGAATATTGAAGGGTCACGTACTGTAAAAGGTGATATGATTACCGTTCAAAATGGTAAGGCGGTGCAAGTGTATAAAGCGAAGGCATTAACGAAAGAAGAAGTGTTTGCATTTTATAAACCAGAAATAAACCGTCTATTATTACTTGGTGGTGGCTATTTCGCTTTATTAGTAGTCGTATCATTATTTGCATACGGAAAGCAGTTCTTCTTGCAGAAGGCAGCGAACAAAATTATTCAAATTATGAGGGAAGATGTGTTTTCTCATATTCAAACGTTGCCGATTCGTTATTTCGATCATTTACCAGCGGGGAAAATTGTTTCGCGTGTGACGAATGATACAGAGGCCATTCGTGATTTATATGTAACTGTACTTGCAACATTCGTTTCTAGTATCATTTATATTATTGGGATATTCGCTGCGCTATTTTTATTAGATGTGAAGCTCGCTTCATTATGTTTATTAATTATCCCAATTTTAATTGTTTGGGCGATTCTTTATAGAAAATATGCGTCTGTATATAATCATAAAATGCGTTCACGTTTATCCGATATTAACGGAACAGTGAATGAATCCATTCAAGGGATGCCAATTATTCAAGCGTTCCGTCAAGAGCGTGAAACGAAAAAAGAATTTGAAGAATTAAACGGCGATTATTTTAAGTATCAAAATAAAATTTTAAATTTAAATGCAGCAACTTCGCATAACTTAGTAGCTGTATTAAGAAATATCGCTTTCACAGGAGTGATTTGGTATTTCGGCGGTGCGTCATTAAGTGCTACAGGTATTATTTCACTTGGGGTACTGTATGCGTTCGTCGATTATTTAACACGATTATTCTCGCCAATTACGAATATGGTGAACCAGCTTGCAAACTTAGAGCAAGCGCGCGTTGCATCAGAACGTGTCTTTGAATTGTTAGAGGAAAAAGGAGAAGCGGTAGAAGAAGAACGTATGCCTCGTTTAAAAGGAAATGTAAAATTTGATAATGTATCATTTTCTTATAATGGAAAAGATGAAGTGTTAAAAAATATTTCTTTTGAAGCGAAACAAGGCGAGACAGTGGCACTTGTCGGTCATACTGGATCAGGAAAAAGTTCTATCATGAATGTACTCTTTCAATTTTATGAGTTTGAAAAAGGAAAGCTTACGATTGATGGTCATGATGTAAGAGAAATGCCGAAACAAGCAACTCGTGAGCATATGGGAATCGTACTGCAAGACCCGTTTCTTTTTAGCGGGACGGTCGCTTCCAACGTAAGCTTAGAAAACGAAAAAATTTCAAAAGAGCGCATTGTAAAGGCGCTACGTGATGTTGGTGCTGAAAGATTTGCAAACAATATAAATGAAGAAATTACAGAAAAGGGAAGTACGCTTTCCACTGGAGAACGTCAGCTTATTTCGTTTGCTAGGGCGCTTGCTTTTGATCCAGCTATCTTAATACTAGATGAAGCAACGTCTAGTATTGATACAGAAACAGAGGCGATGATTCAACAAGCACTAGAAGTTGTGAAAAAAGGAAGAACGACGTTTATTATCGCTCACCGCCTTTCAACAATTAAAAGCGCAGATCAAATTATTGTGCTCGATAGAGGGACGATTTTGGAAAAAGGGTCTCATGATGAACTCATGAAAAAGCGTGGGCGTTATTATGATATGTATAAAACGCAAATGGAAGGCAATCAGAGTGCTTAATAGGTATGGAGGAGAACTTGTGATTTTCACAAGTTCTTTTTTATTGATGAACATGTCGACTCTTTAGCGAATTACGACAGTTAAATAAGAAGTATTGTTTTACCTTTTTCTTTATAAATGCTATATTAAAAAATGTTACTTATTTTTTGTATGTGGCGTTATTTTTCCCTTTTGTTTGATTATGAAGAAAAAGGATAAACTAAATAAGAACATTTTCATTGAAAAATTGTTCAAGATTGCATACAATCAATATAGTTTTTAAATTCCTATCAGAATACTTGGAGGATTACAATCATGAAGAAATTATTTTCAGTGCTTGCAGTAACTACATTAGCGATCGGGATTGTAGCCGGCTGCGGTAAAGAAGAGAAAAAAGATACAGCTAGTCAAGACGCGTTACAAAAGATTAAACAAAGCGGTGAACTTGTAATTGGTACAGAAGGTACATACCCACCATTTACGTTCCACGATTCAAGCAATAAATTAACTGGATTCGATGTTGAATTAGCAGAAGAAGTTGCAAAACGTTTAGGTGTAAAGCCTGTATTTAAAGAAACACAATGGGATAGCTTACTTGCTGGTCTTGATGCAAAACGTTTCGATATGGTTGCAAACGAAGTTGGTATTCGTGAAGATCGTCAAAAGAAATACGATTTCTCTAAGCCATACGTTTCATCTTCAGCGGCATTAGTTATTGCAAAAGATAAAGATAAGCCTGCTACATTTGCTGATGTAAAAGGACTAAAAGGAGCACAATCTTTAACGAGTAACTATGCAGATATCGCTAAGAAAAATGGTGCGGAAATTATTGGTGTAGAAGGATTTAGCCAAGCAGCAGAATTATTAGCTTCAGGACGCGTTGACTTCACAATCAATGATAAGTTATCAGTACTAAACTACTTAGAAACGAAAAAAGATGCGAAAATTAAAATTGTAGATACTGAAAAAGAAGCTTCAGAAAGTGGATTCTTATTCCGTAAAGGTAGCACTAAGCTTGTACAAGAAGTAGATAAAGCGTTAGAAGATATGAAAAAAGACGGTACGTATGACAAAATAACGAAAAAATGGTTCGGTGAAAATGTATCTAAGTAGTGCATTGGTTTCAGATCGATTGTCTACTTGGATAGATATTATGCAGTCTTCCTTCATGCCTATGCTGAAGGAAGCTGTTTTTACGACAATTCCATTAACGCTTATTACATTTATTATCGGGATTATACTGGCAACGTTAACAGCGCTCGCACGTATTTCTGGTAGTCGTATTTTACAATGGATTGCTCGTATCTATGTATCTATCATTCGCGGAACGCCACTTCTTGTACAGTTATTTATTATTTTCTATGGTCTTCCAACTCTTAATATTGAAGTTGAGCCATATACAGCAGCAGTTGTTGGATTTTCATT
>NZ_JAKUFY010000164.1:0-7701 GCF_022663675.1 Bacillus cereus group sp. BfR-BA-01355 | reverse complement strand
GTCGCGTAAGCTAAACTAATAAAAAATTAAAAGCCAACTTCTCTTAGAAAGCTGGCTAATTAAAAGAAAGCTAGGAGGGAACCCGATGAATAAAGGGCGCGTTACGCAAATCATGGGTCCGGTTGTAGACGTTAAGTTTGATGGCGGAAAGCTACCAGAAATCTACAACGCCCTTACGGTAAAACAAAGCAACGAAAACGGAAGCATGAACTTAACATTTGAAGTTGCACTTCATTTAGGTGATGATACAGTTCGTACAGTTGCGATGTCTTCCACAGATGGACTTGTTCGTGGCACAGAAGTAGAAGATACTGGTAAAGCAATTTCTGTACCAGTTGGTGATGTAACACTTGGACGTGTATTCAACGTATTAGGTGATGCAATTGACTTAGATGGTGAACTTCCTGCGGATGTACACCGTGATCCAATTCACCGTCAAGCACCTGCATTCGAAGAATTATCTACTAAAGTAGAAATTCTTGAAACTGGTATTAAAGTAGTAGACTTACTTGCTCCTTACATTAAGGGTGGTAAGATCGGCCTATTCGGTGGTGCCGGTGTAGGTAAAACAGTATTAATTCAGGAATTAATTAACAACATCGCACAAGAGCACGGTGGTATCTCTGTATTCGCTGGTGTAGGTGAGCGTACTCGTGAGGGTAATGACTTATACCACGAAATGAGCGATTCTGGCGTAATCAAGAAAACTGCGATGGTATTCGGACAAATGAACGAGCCACCTGGAGCACGTCAACGTGTTGCATTAACAGGTTTAACAATGGCTGAGCATTTCCGTGATGAGCAAGGACAAGACGTACTTCTGTTCATCGATAACATCTTCCGTTTCACGCAAGCGGGTTCTGAAGTATCTGCCCTTCTTGGTCGTATGCCATCTGCGGTAGGTTACCAACCAACACTTGCAACAGAAATGGGTCAATTACAAGAGCGTATTACATCTACAAATAAAGGGTCTATCACGTCTATCCAAGCGGTATATGTACCAGCCGATGACTATACTGACCCAGCACCAGCTACAACGTTCGCTCACTTAGATGCAACAACAAACTTAGAGCGTCGTTTAACACAAATGGGTATTTACCCAGCCGTAGATCCATTAGCATCTACATCTCGTGCACTGTCTCCAGAAATCGTAGGAGAAGAACATTATGAAGTAGCTCGTCAAGTACAACAAACTTTACAACGTTATAAAGAACTTCAAGATATCATCGCTATCTTAGGTATGGATGAGTTATCTGAAGAAGATAAGTTAGTTGTACATCGTGCTCGTCGTATTCAATTCTTCTTATCTCAAAACTTCCACGTAGCTGAGCAGTTTACAGGTCAAAAAGGTTCTTACGTACCTGTAAAAAATACAGTTAGTGGTTTCAAAGAAATTCTAGAAGGAAAATATGATGACCTTCCAGAAGATGCATTCCGCTTAGTAGGTGGCATTGAAGAAGTTATTGAAAACGCGAAGAAAATGATGGCGTAAGGCCTTAGGAGGGACGAAGTATGAAGACATTTCCAGTCAGTATTGTAACTCCTGATGGACCGGTTTACGAAAAAGAAGTAGAAATGGTAAGTGTAAAAGCAGAGAGTGGGGAAATGGGGATCTTACCAGGTCACATTCCAACTGTTGCACCATTAAAAATTAGTGCAGTTCGTCTGAAAAATGGTGGACACACTGATTATGTAGCAGTAAGCGGTGGCTTTATCGAAGTTCGTCCAGATAAAGTGACTGTATTATCATCATCTGCTGAAGAAGCAAACCATATCGATATCCATCGTGCAAATGAAGCGAAGCGTCGCGCTGAGCAACGTATGCAAGATAAACAAGCACATGTTGACTTTAAACGTGCAGAAATGGCCTTGCAACGTGCCGTGAACCGTTTAAACGTTTCTGATATGAAGTAAAAAAATCCGTAAGGGCCCTTGCCTTTACGGATTTTTTTGTCTATTTTATGGAGAATTTTACAAAACTGGTATAATTATATTGATGCTTGTATAAGTAGAAGTGTACAACAATTTATATTTTATGAAGGGGATGAATCAATGATTGGTGAAATGAAACGAGAAGCATTGTACTCTTTAAAGGGAAAATGGGGACTAGGTGTTGGGTCAACAATTTTATATTTTATTTTAAGTTATGTCGTTTCGATGGCTGCAATGCTTATACTATTAATTCCAGGAATTATTATATTTCTCTCAGTTGTAAGTTTAACTGGATCATTTGAAGAGGAAACGATGTCAATTGGAGCAGGTATTACCTTTGGGATTTTTTATTGCATTATGATAATTTTGAGTAACGCATCGTATGGGATTACATCATATGGTTATACAAATGTATTTTTACAGATTAGTAAACGAGAAGATGCTAAAGTAGATCACTTATTTGAAGGATTTCGCGGTTTTAAAAGAATGATGAAAACAATGTGGGCAATGCTTGCAATTTTGTTATATACAGGTACATGGATTCCGATGCTGTTAATAGGCTTATTTGCATTGTTAGGTGAAGAAGGGAATACGTCATTTGCAATAGCTTTCTTCGTGCTATTAGCGATTTCAATTGTTGGTATGATTGTGATGTATTTTTCTTATGCGCTGACGTACTATGTAATGATTGAAAGTCCAGAATATAGTGTTTCGCAGGCGATGAAGGAATGTAAGAATCTTATGAAGGGGCATAAGTTAGATTTGTTTCTTTTATGGCTGAGCTTCATAGGATGGGCTATTTTAGCGCTTCTTACTTTTGGAATAGGCTTTCTTTGGCTTAGTCCGTATATGAGTACAACGACAGCACACTTTTATCGCTACATCTCAAAAGGTGAATTGCAATAGAAACATGCTATACTAATAGAATTATTGTGTATAGGAGGCTAAATATGATTAGTGATCTAAAAGGAGAAGCACTAGATTCATTAGAAGGGAAATGGGGATTAGCAGTCGGAGCCACATTACTTATTTCTGTTATAATGATCACTTTTAACTTTATTGTTGATTTTTCGTTTACACAAATTTTGGGTTGGGAAGATATGAAAAACTCCATGATAGTAGATATTATTACAACTTTTATGGTAGGTCCATTAACGTTAGGTGGCTATTATTTAGCGCTACATATAATTCGAGAAAAAGACGCGCGTATTGGGCATATATTTAGATGGTTTACAGCAGGAAGTAAGTTTATAAAGTCATTTTTATTATATATAGTAGTGAACATTTATATTTTCTTATGGTTTTTACTATTTATTATTCCAGGCATCATTAAATCATTCTCTTATGCGATGACGTACTTTATAATAAATGATCATCCTGAGTATTCCATAAATCAAGCTATTACAGAAAGCCGTCGTATGATGGATGGGCATAAGATGGAGTATTTCATTTTATGTTTAAGTTTTATCGGTTGGTTTATATTGAGTTGTATTACGTTAGGGATTGGATTCTTATGGTTAATTCCATATTTCTACACAACATCTGCGGCTTTTTACGAAGAAATCGCAGAAGAATATTATGAGAAAAAAATTTAGCACTATAAAACCCCCAGTATGAATTATTTGTTCATACTGGGGGTTTTTTGTAGAAACTTTATAAATTGATTACTAGTAAGTGGTTTACTGAAATAGTAACCTTGCATATATTTACAGTTATGTTTTTGCAGAAACTTAAGCTGTTTTTCGGTTTCAATTCCTTCGGCAACGACTGAAAGATTTAAAGTATTTGCGAGGGAAAGGATTGTAGAAACGATGGCTCGTTCTTCAGGACGATGATCGGCTAATTGTGTGAATTCTCTCGGTACTTTTAATGTGTCGATTGGAAAAATTGATAAATAAGCAAGAGAAGAATACCCAGTACCGAAGTCATCAATGGAAGTTTGGATACCGTATTCTTTTAATTGCTTCAGTCTTAATAACGTTTCTTTCTCGTCAATCATTGCAATTCTTTCTGTTAACTCAAGTGTGACATATTTTGGGTCGACGCTTACGTTGTTTAATATTTGTGAAATGTTTTCGATTAATTGATCTTGCCGGAACTCTTTTGCGGATAAATTAACACTTATTTTTAAATTTTGGTAGCCAAGGATATGCCATATTTTTAATTGGAGACAAGCTTCTTGTAATACCCAATGTCCAAGTGGGACTACTTGTGGCGTCTCTTCTACAATTGGAATAAACTCACATGGTGAAATATCACCTAATAGTGGGTGTTTCCAACGTATTAAAGCTTCAGCCCCGATGATTTTATTTGTTGTCGTATCAATTTGTGGTTGATAGACGAGATGAAATTCTTTGTTTACTAAAGCAATTGGCAGATCTTTTTCAATTCGAGCTTTTCGTTCCATTTTTTTATATAGTTCTTTCGTGTAAAGAGAGCTACCGTTTTTTCCTTTATTTTTTGCTTCGTACATGGCCATATCAGCATGCTGCAAAATGGATAGCGGATCTTCACCTGCTTCAGGATATATTGCAATTCCGATACTCGGTGAGATTTGTAAATGTTGATTTTCGATTTCAAATGGCTCATTCATGGCCGCTACAATTATATCAGCCATTTTTTGGACATCTGGCTTTTTTTTGTAATTTTCGATAAGGATTGTGAACTCATCTCCAGCTAGCCGCGCGAGTTTCATATTTGATGTTGATATTCTTTCGAGCCTTTTTGCTACTGCGATGAGCAATAGGTCTCCTACTCGATGACCGAGGGTATCATTAATAACTTTAAAACGGTCTAGGTCGAGAAACATAACAGCAAAAGGCTTTTTCGATATTTTTGCTCGTGCAATTGCCTGTTCCAAATGTTGATGAAATGCACGACGATTTGCAAGCTCTGTTAAAGTATCATGGTATGCTAGAAAATTAATCTGTTCTTGCTGTTGTTTGCTTTCCGTAATATCTTTAATCATTAAATAAACCCCAGAAATTTTCTCTTTTAAAAAGATCGGTACGGCGGTAACGTGCAAGTAGTAAATATCTCTGTTTTTATGATACGCCCGTATTTCTAAAGAGATAGAATGTCCCTTTTTTACACGATGAAAGGAATTAATCATTTCTTCTAAATCTTCTTCGTATATGAGTGAATAGTAAGGCTGGTTTAATAATTCATTCGTTTGATAACCGAGTAAAGTAGTACCAGCGTTATTTACTTTGAGAAAATTGCCGTATAAATCTAATGTGAAGATTGGATCTGGATGATGCTCGTATAAAGATTTAAACATTTGTTGATTATGATAGAGTTCATTTTTCTGTTCTACTAAATCTTCTGTACGTAGTTTAATTTGTTTCTCGAGTTCTGAGTTGAATTGCATTTGAGCTAGCAATAATATTTTATTTTGTTTTCGAACTAAACTATGACGTATGAGAACGAAAGAGAAAGTTATTATAAGACCAATTACTATAATAGGCGCAAAGACGTATTCAACTAATATAAAAAGAATAAGTGTTACTACTGAAATATAAGGCAATGATAATCGGATTGATTCACCAATTTTAGGTGTTAGTAGTACTTGCTCTTGTTTTTCAGGTTCTTTTGTATGGAGAATACAGGCGATTGCTACTAGTACTAAGGTTACTTGATAGAAAGGAGTAACTGTAAACATAGAATACTCTGGTATGAAGTATTTTATATAAGCATAAATCGCATCTGTAGTAGCATATAAAATTAAAGCACTGCTAAGAAGCGCACCAACCTTTTTAGGTAATAAGGATAGTGGTTTGAATAAAAGATTGATTCCTATTAAGAGAAAGAGTAAATCAACCATTGGATAGGTAAGTTGAACAAATATGTCGATATAGGATGTTGTAAAAACGTGAATGGTTCGTTCAATAAGTAAGTAGTAACTTAAAGTAAATTGGGCTGTAACGATAATACAAATATCACATAGCATAAAAAGTTTTTCTGATAAATCTCGGTTATAAATGATTTCGTATAGAAAGGCAAATGCAAAAGTAACTAAAAAAAGTAAGTAAAAAAGGTCAGATGGATCAACGAACGTATAGAAGTCCTTTACAATTAAACGCTGATAGGCAACGACTATATCACCGATAAAATAAGAGAGAGCTCCAACAGATAATATAATCCAAAATAAACGAGATAGCCCTTCTTTCATGTTTGAAAAGTAAAGTATATAACTACAAGCGATAATATCAATTAATAGGGTACTCATTCCGATTAATAGCTGAAAAGGAAATGAATATTCATATAGAAAAGGCATCGCTACGTAGTGAATCGTTATAGACAGCAATACAATGCTTATAAGAATACTTACATGTGTTTGTTTTTTCATTTATATCACCTACGGTTTCTTGAAAAGCGTATATAAGTTTTATATTTATTTTGCACAGTTATAGCGAGTTGTAAAAATAGATTTTAATAATTCTTGTTTCTGTCTCCCAACATATCGACATAGGAATTTGAAGTTTGCTATAATGATTAGAATAGTTGCATTATTTAGAAAAATTTAAAAATAATAATTACTGCAACTAGGACATATTGTTTACTATGTGAACTTGTTCTTAATTTAGGGGGGAGGGTTTCACAATGGCAAGTGTATATGAAAATAGTTATATGATCGTTTTGATTTTCTTGCTATTAGGTATATTGCTGCCGGTAGTGGCTCTTACATTAGGAAGGATGCTGCGCCCAAATAAGCCAAGTGCAGCAAAGGCGACGACGTATGAGAGTGGAATTGAGCCGTTTCATGATGCAAATATTCGGTTTCATGCTCGTTATTATATTTTCGCTTTATTGTTTGTGATCTTTGATGTAGAAACTTTATTTTTATATCCTTGGGCTGTTGCGTATGACAAGCTAGGTTTATTTGCATTAATTGAAATGCTCATCTTTGTTGTAATGTTGCTAGTTGGATTAGCGTATGCTTGGAAAAAGAAGGTGTTACAATGGTTATAAATTTTGAGGAATTACATCCAAATGAGCGAGCAGAATTAGAACGAAATATCTTTTTTTCTACATTGGAGCAGTTGAAAGGATGGGCGAGGAGCAATTCTTTATGGCCAATGACATTCGGACTGGCGTGCTGTGCAATTGAAATGATGGGAGTAGGCTCATCACATTACGATTTAGATCGATTTGGGTCATTTTTTCGGACTTCACCAAGACAATCGGACGTCATGATTGTATCGGGAACAGTAACGAAGAAGATGGCTCCTATTGTTCGGCGCTTATATGATCAAATGCCCGAACCGAAATGGGTTATTGCGATGGGATCTTGTGCGACAGCAGGTGGTCCGTATGTAAATTCATATGCTGTTGTGAAAGGTGTAGACCAAATCGTACCAGTTGATGTGTATATTCCTGGTTGTCCCCCAAATCCGGCTGCTTTAATTTATGGAATTAATAAATTAAAAGAAAAAATTCGTTACGAAGCAAAGACCGGGAAGCAGGTGACGAATAAATGAGTAATCCAAACAAAGACTTAGAGGATCTGAAAAAAGAAGCAGCTAGGCGTGCAAAAGAAGAAGCGAGAAAACGCCTTGTAGCGAAACACGAGGCGGAAATAAGTGAGCTTGAGGCAGAAAATCAAGAAAAAGAGAAAGCGCTACCAAAAAATAATGATATTACTATAGAAGAAGCAAAACGACGTGCAGCAGCGGCAGCAAAAGCAAAAGCGGCGGCGTTAGCGAAGCAGAAAAGAGAAGGAACAGAAGAAGTAACGGAAGAAGAAAAAGCGAAAGCAAAGGCAAAGGC
>NZ_JAKUFY010000163.1:0-7794 GCF_022663675.1 Bacillus cereus group sp. BfR-BA-01355 | reverse complement strand
TCTATTACCCAGGATTTCCTTATTGTATATAATGCTACCAGACGAGTTCTGGACTTTAATACTTGCATATGTACTATTGAAGTAAGAATGCGGTACGCCTGCTTCTAATTTGATTTTCAGCTCTTCTGCTGTTTGATTATAATCTGCTTTTACAATTTCTCGATCACTATATCCTTTTAATGACCATGCAAATTGTTTTCCATCTAGAATTGTTGTCTCTGGCATTTTTTCTACTTTCTTTAAGCCCTCTTTTGTAACCTGGTATCTTGCTGTCTTTCCAATAGTTTCATTTTTGTTATTTTCAAGATTCGTTAATGTTGCGCGTGTTTTTTCCTTTACTGCGTCTCCTTCTATATGAGTTAATTCAATGTAATCTCCCACTTTTACGGGCACTGTTTGGGTTTCAGCATTTTGTTGTCTATTTCCTATGATTTCCTTATTGTACATAACGCTACCAGACGAGTTCTGGACTTTAATACTTGCATATGTACTATTGAAGTAAGAATGCGGTACGCCTGCTTCTAATTTAATTTTTAGCTCTTCTGCTGTTTGATTATAATCTACTTTTGCAATTTCTCGATCACTATATCCTTTTAGGGACCATGTAAATTGATTTCCGTCTAAAATTGTTGCTTCTGGCATTTTTTCTACTTTCTTCAAGCCTTCTTTTGTGACTTCATACATTGCTTTTTTTCCAAAGCTTTCTTGTTTACTGTTGTCTAAATTTGTGAAATTCGCTCTATGCACACCTTCTAGATGTGTTAACTCAATATAATCTCCTACTTTGACTGGAACTTTTTGCGATTCAGCATTTTGTTGTTTGTTTCCATAAATATCTTTACTATATACTACTTTTCCTGATGCATTTTGTACTTTAATACTCGCATACGTTTCATTAAAATAATGATGCGGTACGCCTGCTTTTAATTCAATTTGCATTTCTTCTGTCGACTTATTGAAATTGATTTTTGCAAACTCGAAATCACTAATTCCTTTTAGGGACCATGCAAATCGATTCCCTACTAAAATATCAGAATTTCCATTTGTAATTTCTACTTTTTTCTCTACAGTTCGATCAAATATATCTGTTAATGTAATTTTAGCAAAAGCTGTTTGAGGTAATTGCATAGTTTGACTTACCTCAGTTTGGTAGGACTTAATATTATCAATTATTTTTAAAGGTTGTCCCATTAACTTTTCATTGTCATAGATTTCAATTTTCCCTTTAAACTGTGGAGTACTTTGTTCTTTCAATTTCCATGAAACATTTAATTTTCCAGCTTCAAAGCGAGTATTTAGGATATCAAAATCTAAATTTCCCATTTCTGGTTGACTAGGCTGATTTATATTAAAAGTTTTTCCAGTACCAATAGTTGATTGAGTATTTCCTCCTGCCCTAACCCATAGATATTCTGAAGTTGCTCCTCCATCGTATTGATAGGACGTATCATGTTGCCCAGAGATACGCTGATTATTCCAAGAATTCCATTGTTTATCTGAAACTTTTCTGCTGTATCCATTTTTAAGACGTGCTTCTCTTACATCTTGTCCATTACCAGCCCAGTCCTCTTGAAACATCAATAAACCATAGTTAAATGCAACATTCGCAACTGGATGATCCATAATAGCAACTAACTTCCATTGATTTAATTTATTATCTTTTATCCACTGGCCAAACTTTGTATGGCCATCTTCTTGCCAAGAACGTAGAGTCATTCGATACCATTCACTATCTTTCCAATTATAAGTTGTTTGTACCTTTAGACCTGTTCCTTCTCCACCAAATCTACTGGCTTCTGAAGTCGGCGATAAATATTCAGCTTTTATTGCTTGGTTTGATGCTATTGGATCCCAAAGTGCAAAATGAAGGGTTCGTTTACCGAATTGATCAAAACCACTTTGTTGTTGAAAGCCCGCATAACCACCACCCTCTCCTCCCTGATTCCAGTTATGCACAGCCCAATATGTATAAGGTGCTGTTTGGACTGGTGACCAGTCAATGCTAATAATATCTGAAGCAGCAGTATTTTGTGGTGTTACATAAACTGATGGGGCATGAGATCGGGTTGCTGCCTCTGTACTAGAAATTGGTGCTCCATACATTGACAACATGGTACAAGCCGTTGAAACCATAACAATTTTTTTTATTTTTCCCCTTGCTTTTACTTTAAACATAACTTCCTATCTCCTTTTAAATTATTTTAGTTACATTGAATAATAACCCTATATATCCCTTTAAACAAATTATGTAATAAAGTAACATTAGCTTTAAAATCTAGATATATTTAATGTTTTTTTCACTGCTATTACTAATCAAATTATAGTATTTTGTATTAAAATCGTATGATTTAGGACTAAATATAAAGTGGAAACTTTATAAAATTTCATAAATATGTAGTTTTAGATATTTATGATGAAAGACCCACTAAATAACTTAATTGATTTTATGAAAGATTTACTTCCTTTATTGATTACACTATTAAACCTAGAATTGTTTACCAGAAAAATGTTATGTAAACTTCTGATTTGCCGATTAGACAAAATAGTTTATCAATTTGCTGATATCTTATCATTAGTTAGAAAGAGCCTACTTAAAAACGTAGACTCCTTTAGGTATCTAAACATTACATATATAACAAACATAAAAAAATAGTATCGAATTCTTCTGTTAGTTTATTTAATATTTAATGACGTAGATAATGTATTCCAAGGTGCATTTGTAGATGTATTTTGATATTTAAATTGCCCATTTTGCTGTCCTGAAGCATCCCATTTATATTCCCATCCATCCACTGTTCTATCCCCATTTATATCAATCATCTTAGAATCTACTTTTTTTAGTTTTTGACCACTCATTTGAGCAATTGGATTTCTACCATATCCCATTTCATTTGTATAAATGTATAAATAGCTCCCTCCGTGATCTTTAACTGTACTTAAATTATTAGGACCAATAAATTCAACCCCGCCTAATTGAGATTCAACTTTTACCACATTTAATGATGTTAATGGTGGTGCAGGTGCTGCGGATACATCAGTCGCTAAGCCAACTGTTGCTCCCACTACTAATGATGAAACTCCTAAAATCATTCTTTTTAGCATATACTCATCCCCTTTCTATTTAATACAAATTGATTCTATCATACTAAATTCATACCTTTCCTTCTCTGTGAAAGAGTTAACAAAAAGTACCTATTTATATATGAAATTGTGCATATTCATTGCATTTTTACTATTTACACTTACTACAAATCCTACTACAGCATAATTGCTTCTCTACCTTGATTGACTTAATACATTGGGCCTCGTTTCAAGCTGTTTTTTGTAAGAGCTAATAAATGGTGCGTAGTTCGGTGGTTTAACAAATAAAGAATAGAGTTGCAAAACCAACTCTATTTAAGTAAGCTTTTCCTCTAGCATTATAAGCAAGATCCACCACTTGCATCGATTAACTCACCAGTTATCCAACGACTATCTGATGAAGAAAGAAAACCTACAATATCAGCTATATCATTAGGTTCCCCCCACCTATTAAAAGTCGATAAACCTGCGGCATATTTTTGTCCATCTCTATTCCCCAATGTCTCAGCGTTCATTTCTGTATTAATTATACCCGGGAGAATTGCATTTACTGTAATACCATGGGCACCAAGTTGTTGTGCTAAAGTATGAGTGAGTGTATTAATTGCCCCCTTAGATATACTGTAGGCAAAAACACTTGGGGAGGCTACCCGTGTGACAAAAGACGAAATATTGATAATCCGGCCTCAATCTTTTAAACGTGGCAAAGCTTTTTGAATAATGAAAAATGGAGCTTTCACATTAATATTCATAACCTCATCAAAAGACTCCTCTGTAGATTCCTCTAACGTTAAAATCTGCCCAATTCCTGCGTTGTTTACAAGGATATCAAATGTAGTATCACCTATATATTTTTGAAGAGATTGATCCATCATTGAATACAATTTATTAATGCCGTTAAAGGTACTTAAGTCTGCACTGATTGTAAATGCGGCACCGCCATCTTGTTTAATTTGATCCACTACACTTTCTGCTTCTTCTTTTCTTTTACTATAGTGAACAACGACTAACGCACCAGCCTGCGCCAAATGTAAGACGATGCTTCGGCCTATTCCTCTACTAGCCCCTGTTACTAATGCAATTTTCCCCTTCAATTTATTCATCTCATCATCCCCTTGTTTAAAAAATTCTACTTAGTTATATCACAGGATACCCTTTGAAAAGTTGCTCTCTCATTTGGTTTCCTTAAAGAACCTAAATAGTATTGCTACTAATTTTATTTAATACTAAACATCTAATTTTCTTTTGATGATATAGTGCCCCATGTCAGTTAAGCTAGGAAAGTGAATACCAAAAACTAAGAAAATTATTAGGTTAAGATTGTAGTACCTGAAAAATATTTAGTTTCTAAACCCTTGTTAAGTAGCTACGATGAGCAATTATACTAAACTAATAATGAAAAAAGGATCTGATATGAATATCAAATCCTTTTTTACTATGTATAATTATTTCACAGCTTCTTTTAATTCTTTTCTAGCTTTAAATGCCGGTGCTTTAGAAGCATTAATTCATATTAATTCATATTAATTCAATATAATTATATACAGTTTTAACGAATTGCATGTTGAACTTATTACATTCCAAGAAGTCCTTTACTTTTAGAATCGACAATTCTTCAATACCCTTAGACTTACTCTACGTCCCCTGTAGGGATTTTTTCGATAAACTAACATACTTCTTGTACGCTTACTGAACCTTATCTCTACTATTTTGTATCCACTTCAATGTTAAATCTTTTATCAAAATAGAAGTAAAAAAAGAGCATGAAATAATACATATAAAATTGAATGAATATTAAGATATATTCCCAGAGTCCTGATACATACTCTATTTAAATTGGAGAAAAGAAATCCTTATTTACCCAATTTTTAAGCGACTTATGGTTTATTTTTTTCAAAAGAACGTGCACAATTCATACATAAAAAATATATGGGATCTATTTTCAAGTTCATTACACTTATTCCTTTCTTAATTAACCCTTTTTAGAGTTAATTTCGAATCTTGCTTTTGAGTTCTAAACCCTAATGCGATAGCCGCTCCAATACAGCTTGAAAAACATCCAACAAACAAATATAGGGATGGATCTGACTCACCGATTAAAACGGAAGCTATCCCTCCAATTACAGGGAATAGCGCAACCATATATCCACTTCGAGCTCCTCCGATTTTTTCTACAAGCTTCAAATAGAATAACCATGCTACAAAAGAAGCAAATAGAGTTAAGTATATCAACATAGATACATATGAAAACGATGTAGGAAATGCAAATTCCTGTCCTTGAAATAATACAATTACTCCCATCAATAAACTAGCTACTGTAAATCCAATAACATTTGCATAGATAGGGTTCACCTTATGGCTTGCATTTCGTGCCGAGCTCGCATCACCTATTGCTGTAAGAAGCGTACCTAAAATTGCAACCATAATTCCTTTTATATCATTGAACCCTTGAAAATCATTCAATTTCGGATAGATAAGAATACATACTCCTAATACCCCTAAAATCCCTCCAAACAAAACGCGTGAATGTAACTTTTCTTTTAAAAAAATTCGAAGTGTGATCGGAGTCAAAATTACCTTTAATGAAAAAATCAATGTTACAATTGCCGCAGAACTCAAAATTGTAGCGTAATAAAGGCATAAATAGCTTATTGCAAAGTTACATATACCAAAAACTATTACAAATGGGATATCTTTTTTTGTTGGCATCCCATTTGGTCGAAGAAAACAAACAAGCATCAAAAATAAAAAAGCTGTCATAACCAGACGGTAAGTTAAAGATAACTCTAAGCTGACAGGAGTTCCTTGAATTTTCACTGCAATAAAGTTGAGTCCCCATACAATCAAACAAAATATGTACATAAATATTGTCATAATTCTCCTCCTAAATTAAATTTTTTTATAAATTCATTATTTATTTATACTGTCATTTCTAAAAGGTACAGTTTACAATAAATACAAATGACAGATGGGGTATTAAAATAATGAAGGAACTAATATTTAATATAAATCGAAAAAGTAAAAATCCTATATATCAACAAGTTTATCAATATATACGAACTCAGATTTTATCTGGTAAATTAAAACACGGTAAAAAGTTGCCATCAATTCGACAACTCGCTAACCAATTAGAGGTCAGCAGAAACACAACTCAGGTAGCCTATGAACAACTGCAATCAGAGGGGTATATTCGAAGTGAGAACAAAAAAGGTTTTTTTGTAGAGGCTATTACATCGGATGAAACACTTAATTTTGAACCTATTAGAGAACAGCATTATGAAACAAATCATACTAACATGAAAACTATTGATTTTAAGATTGGGATAGTGGATCAAGAAAACTTCCCTTTAAAAAAGTGGAGAATGATTACAAACAAAATTCTTAAAGACTCTAGCATGTTTTCATACGGAGAAAAACAAGGCGACATTAAATTAAGGAAGGCACTAGCAGATTACTTATTTCAATCAAGAGGAGTTACTACTTCTGCAGAACAAATTATTATTGGCAGTAGCACACAACATTTGTTATTAATTTTGTCACTAATATTAAAGCAAGACTATCATTATATAGCAGTAGAAGATCCTGGATATAACGTGGCAAGGGAGCTTTTTGTTCTTCAATCATTTATTATTGATCCAATTCCAGTAAAAGAACGAGGCATTCAAGTCGATTTTCTTTTAAAATCGCCTTCTAGACTTTTATATGTCACTCCTACTCACCACTTTCCGTATGGAGTGACCATCCCTGTCAATGAAAGACTAAAGTTAATTGGATGGGCAAAAAAGGTGGAAGGCTATATTATTGAGGATGATTATGATAGTGAATTTCGATATATTCATCAACCTATACCGTCTCTTCAAAGTTTAGATTCAAATGATAGGGTGGTTTATTTAGGAACTTTTTCAAAGGCACTCCTCCCCTCTATCCGTGTTAGTTATATGGTTTTGCCTAGGCGGCTAATAAATGAATATAAAAAGATACTCCCTTTACTTGAACAAACATCCTCATCTATTCATCAGCGAACATTGGCAACTTTTATGAATGAAGGATATTGGTACTCGCACTTAAGGAAGATGAAAACTTTGTATAAACGTAAAATGAATCTATTAAATAAGGAATTATCAAAGCATTTTAAGGAATATGTCAAGATTAAAGGTGGTAGCTCCGGTATTTTCGTTATTATTGAAGTGAAAACAAAAATGAGTGAAAAAATGCTAATTGAAAGAGCACATGATCACGGCATTATAGTTTATCCTTGCTCAAAATATTTCTCGGAATATTTACCAGAATATCCTCATATTCAACTTGGATTTGGTGATTTATGCGAAGAAGAGATAATAAAAGGAGTCTCTCAATTAGCAAAAATTTGGTTCTAATAGGAAAAGAGATAGAACAATTAATCAATGAATGATTTTATTTAATTTTTAATAGAAATCCCTTTAGTACTTTGAATTTTTTTACACTAAGTGATGTTTTATTTTTTTATGCTTGAACTACCCCCACTTTCACTTCGTTTAGAAGTGAGGGATTCCTAAGTAAAGAGTTCTATCGAACTCTAATTGATTAGGCTAACCCGCAGTCCTTGCGGTTAGAAGCCTTATTGCTTCATTCTTTAGATTGATACTTGCGTTAATATCCCTATCATGGTGTGTACGACAAGAAGGACAGTCCCATTCACGTAGGTTTAGATTTTTAACGTCTTTATTTTGATAT
>NZ_JAKUFY010000162.1:0-7794 GCF_022663675.1 Bacillus cereus group sp. BfR-BA-01355 | reverse complement strand
AAGCGTGAAGACATCTTTGCGGGATTAGATGAAGCAACAAAAACAAAAGCAAAAGCGATTTTAGACAATGAAAAGAAACAATTAGAGGAATTAAATGTGGATCTTCCGCATCACAAGTTTTTTATGAAAAAAGAAGATAAATAATTGATTTATGTATCTTTCGTGGGGCAACCGGAAGGTACATGCGAGGACCGATTTCTACTTATAGAAATCGGTCTCTTTTAATGATTCAATAAGATTCTTTTCATTGTTAGTATGTATCCGAAGACGCAGTAGAAGATTGCAAAACCGATAAACACTTCCGTATATTGATATTTACCCAATACGTAGAAGGAAACAGCTGGTATAATAGCTACCGCTAAAATGCTATAACCAGGATACTTGTTTCGATACATGATAGCGAATAGAACAGAGAGAAACGTAGCGATGATACAAAAGACAGCAATCATTATTGGTACACCTCCTAAATGAATTATACCATTTTTAGGGAATTAGAGAAGTTTTGTATCTTCTGTTATAATATAAGAAGAGAAATATTTCCTATGTTATATAAAAAAATATATTGATTTTTTCTAACAATTCAATATAATGAACAATAACTACAAAATTCGACATCAAGAAGTGATGATGAGGACACGATTAATTTTTTACGATTCCCAGAGAGGGAAGCCTTTGGCTGTGAGCTTCCTAATACGGAAAAATAGATTACCACCTCTGAACTGCAGCAGTGAACGAACATCTAGTAATTGCTTGCCGGCAAAAACCGTTATTTAGACTTGAGAAATTGGTGAAGTGTGTTACTTTGCGAATTGAAACAAGGGTGGAACCACGAATACAACACTCGTCCCTTTTTTAGGGAGGAGTGTTTTTTTATTTCATTTTTGCATCACACTAGAATTGGAAGGAGGATACGCAGCATGCATCATGATGAGAAGAACAAAATTGGTTTAACAGTAGCACTTTCTATCGTAGTAGGAACGATTATCGGGTCTGGTGTATTTATGAAACCAGGAAGCGTATTAGATTACTCAGGGAGTTCTAATATGGCCATTCTTGCTTGGGTAATTGGTGGTCTGTTGACGTTAGCGAGTGGTTTAACAGTAGCCGAAATTGGAGCGCAAATCCCGAAAAATGGTGGGTTGTATACGTATTTAGAGGAGATTTACGGAAGTTTTTGGGGATATTTATCAGGCTGGATGCAAACAATTGTTTATGGACCAGCTATTATCGGAACATTAGGTTTATACTTTAGTTCTTTAATGATTAATTTTTTCTATTTAGATAAAGTGTGGAATTTACCAATCGCAATCGGAACAGTTGTGTTCCTTGGCTTTGTAAATAGTATGGGAACAAAATACGGAGGTATCGTTCAAACAATCACGACAATTGGGAAAATGATTCCGATTGTATTAATTGTCGTGTTAGGTTTTTGGAAAGGAAACAGTGATATTTTTAACGTAGTAGTGCCGATATCAGAAAATCAAAGTATCGGTATGGCAATTTTAGCAACGTTATTTGCTTATGACGGCTGGATTTTACTTGCTTCGATTGGTGGAGAAATGAAGAATCCAACAAAGTTATTACCGAAAGCAATGACAGTGGGGATTTTAATCGTAACTGCTGCTTACGTATTAATTAACTTGGCGTTATTAAATGTATTACCAGCAGCAAAAATTGTAGACCTTGGAGAAAATGCAACAGCGACAGCTGCTGGTATGTTACTTGGAGAATATGGTGGGAAAATTATTAGTATCGGTATTATCGTTTCTATTTTCGGTTGTTTAAATGGAAAGATTTTAACGTTCCCACGTATTCCAATGTCTATGGCAGAACGTGGACAACTTCCATTTGCTAAGTTTATTGCAAAGGAAAGTCCGAGATTTAAAACACCAGCAAATGCGATTACTGTTGAAATCATTTTAGGAATTATTTTAATGATTATTAGTGATCCAAATAAGCTATCTGAGATTTCCGTATTCATTATTTATATTTTCTATGTAATGACGTTTATTGGTGTCTTCATTTTAAGGAAACGTAATAAGAATAAAGAGCGTGCATATAGTGTACCGTTATTCCCAATCGTACCAATCGTTGCGATTTTAGGTTCGTTCTTTGTAATCGGTAGTGCGATTATTAATGATCCGGTAAGTTGTTTCTTATCAATTGGAATTGTCTTTACGGGACTTCCGGTGTATTGGTACTTGAATAAGAAGAAAGAAACAGAATGATGGAAGGGTAGGCGTATAATACGCCTACCTTTTTTACTGTAAAAAAATTGTACTTGCGTCCACTTTCTATTTTGGTTACTATAGTCGTAGTAACCAAAATAGAAAGCGTGGGGAAAGACTTGAATTTTCGTGTTTATATTTTAGCTATCGCGGCTTTCGTAGTCGGAACGGTTGAGCTAATTATAGGAGGAACGCTCGATTTAGTTGCCAATGATTTAGGAGTATCTATTAGCGCAGCTGGTCAGCTTATAACAATATTTTCGGTAGTATTTGCTTTGTCAGGTCCAGTTTTATTAGCTTTGACAGGGAAGTTTGAAAGAAAAACATTGTATGTTGGAGCATTATCGATTTTCTTAATCGGAAATATTATTTCGGCATTTAGTGTGAATTACGGAATGCTAATGTTCTCAAGGGTTATTTGTGCGGCGAGTGGTTCATTAATTATTGCACTATCGGTAACACTTGCTTCTAGTGTAGTAGAACCGCATTTTCGTGCGCGTGCAATTGGAATCATTTTTATGGGAATTAGTGGATCACTTGTACTTGGAGTACCGCTCGGTCTTGTACTCGGAAATGCATACGGATGGCGTGCGCCATTTGTATTGATTTCAGTATTAACAGTTATGGCAATTGCTTGTATTTCATTGTTCTTAACGAAAGTACCACCGACATCGGTATTATCAATAAAAGAACAACTTGCTACTTTAAAAGATAAAAAAATTGTAAGTGCACAGTTAACATCATTTTTGTTTTTAACGGGGCATTTAACATTGTATGCATATTTAACACCGTTTTTAAAAGATGTTATGCATGTTGAAGCAAATTGGATTAGTGTGTTTTACTTCATTTTCGGAATCGCAGCAGTAATCGGCGGTGGATTCGGTGGATGGCTTGCTGATAAATGGGGATCGAAGAAAAGTATTATCTCGATTATTATCGTATTTGCATGTGCAATCTTCATGTTGCCATTAATGACATTCTCATTCCCACTCTTCATCATTATGATGGGACTTTGGAGTATGCTGAGCTGGGCGATTTCACCAGCACAGCAAAATTATTTAATTGAAATTGCACCGGAATCAGCTGGTATCCAGCAAGGTTTAAATAACTCTGCGCTTCATTTAGGAATTGCACTCGGTTCAACAGTAGGCGGAGTTGTTATTGAAAAATCATCTGTTATATATAACGCTTGGGTAGGCGGTGGCTTTATTATATTAGCACTGCTTTGCGCGATTTTCTCGATTACGAGAGGACGCTCTACTCAGTTTGCGAAAGGAGAATCTATCGTTTGATAGGTTCTTTTTTTATTTGTAAAAAATTGCAGGTTTTAGTAGAGAAATGGAGAAAGGGTGTATAGCGAGGTGAGGTATATGTATACGAATTTTTCAATTATTGGTCTTCTAATTTCAATGCTCCCTTTGTTTCTTATTATTCTTGCACTTAGATGGGTTCGTTTCATCTATAAAAATTCAGAGAAACAGGTAGAGCAAAATGAGAAAATCATTGAGCTGTTGATGGAGATAAAGGAACAAAACGAAAAGGAGTCTAAGTGAAAAACTAGACTCCTGTTTATTATTTAATTAGTATCTTAACTTCATCAACAAACTCTTAATTTCCTCATCTTCCATAAAGAGATCATGGTGTTTTTGAGTAATCTTTGCAAGTGCAACGTCGTGATAGAAAAATTCTGTAAAGAACTTTACGAAAGGTTGTGACATTGTTTTCATCGCTTGCCATGACTCTTGTTCTACGCCAGCAAATAAAATTTCACGATCGTCAACGATGAGTAGCAAGTAGCGCTCTAATGCATTAGGCTCTTCAGCTGGGATTAGAAAATGCATGTTTTCTAAGTCTGTTTCTACTTCTCCAACAATAAGGGATTCAATTTGAACACCTTGTTTTGCTTTTTGTTCTAGTAAAGGAAGATATTCTAAAAGAGTATCATTCCAAGCTGAAATACGGATTGATTCTTTTGCACTTTCAATGAGTTCTTTACTTTGAACTCGAATAGAAGATTGCATCTTTAAGCTCCAAACACGGTCATCTGTAAATGATTTTTTTGATATATTTGTTTCCAGTTCCTTAATATTTGATTGAAATTCTGTCGTTAATTTTTCAATTGCTAGCTTTAGTGGTAATGCTGTATACAATTTTTTCTTTTCTGAAACAGAATCCATTACCATTCCTTTATCGATTAGGCGTGCTAGTACTTCATATATTTTTGCTTTTGGAACACCTGAATGCTTCACAATTGTTGTAGCATCTAATGGTTCATTGCTTGATACGACAACTTCATAAGCTTGGCTTTCATATTGTGAGAAACCGAATTTTTGTAACATAGTTCCCTCCGAACGAATGAGATTATATTTTAAGGATAATGAACTATTTGTTTTTGCACAAGTGGTAGTCCGTTTTCTAATTGTATTAAGGTGAGAATTAATTTCAATTTTTTAATTTTATCTATTATACTTAATATAATGATTAATAATATTTCAATTTAATGCGAAGGGGATGCTGGGGGGAAGATGTTAAGAAGTTTACGTTTAAAAATTGCGGTAGTGTTTTCAGTACTTATTTCTATGATGTTCGTAATATTGGGTACAGCTGTGTATCAATTACAGAAAGAAAAGGAAGTGCGTTCCTTAGACGAGTATTCTCAAAATGCGATGGATCTTGTGACAGAGCAACTTACGACATTTGTTCAAAGAACGGATGAAGATATGGGGTATTACGCGAACAGTGAGATGATTCGTAATATGCTTCAAGGTGGGGTTACTCCAGAAGAGGAAGCGTTTTTAACGAAAGAGTTTGCGGAGTATAAAAAGAATCATCCTGGTATTTTAGATTTATATATTGGTACGAAAGATAAAAAAACATTAAGTGCCAATCTTGCTGAAGGTGGGCAAGTGCCAGAAGGATATGATCCAACGACAAGACCATGGTATAAAGATTCAGAGGCTGATGTAAAAAAGGTCCATTGGGGACAACCTTCTTATGAAATTGCAACAGGAAAGTTAAGTGTAGGTGTTTCTAAAGCAATTACAGCTCAAGATGGATCTGTATTAGGCGTTGTTGCGATGGATGTATCGCTTGGGACGATTCAGAAGTTGCTTCACAATATTCAATATAATAATGACGGAGAAATGTTTATTATAAATGATAAAAATATGGCTCTTGTTTATCCAGAAAAGATAGGGAAAGATGTTTCTAAAGAGCCACTTATAAAGAGCTTAAATAAAGAGGTAACAAAATATGCGGTCACTACAATAAAAGGTGAAGATGTAGTTGTTTATAGTCAATCATTTGATACGATGAAATGGACGATAGGAATCTTTTATCCGAAAGAAACGATCGATGGGCTATTAAATAGTACGAGAAATACAGTCATTATGATGGCGTGTATTAGTTTATTAGTTGGAATCGTAGCTTCCTACTTGTTCTCAAGAAGATTAGCAAGACCACTGCAATTATTAAAGAATCACGTTCAAAAAGTAGCAGAAGGGGATTTAACGCTGCGAATGAAGGTGACAAGTAAAGATGAAGTTGGAGAGTTGACGAAGCACTTTAATGATATGGTTGAACAAATGAATGAAATGGTAAGTAAAATTAAAAACAGCGTATCAACAGTGCAACAATCAACGAATAGTTTACATTATTTAACGAACGAAACAGTAGCGGCTAGTAGAGAAGTTTCCGGAGCAATGGATGATGTGAGCGGGGGAGCTTCTACTCTTGCGAATAGTGTGGATGAAGTTTCAGCTCAGCTCGAGAATATGGCAGAGTCAGTGGAACAAATGAATAGCTCCGTTGGTGAAATAAAAGGAGTGACTGGCAAAGCGGAAGAGGCATCTAAGCAAGGATTAAATACAATGAGGAACTTAGTCCGTACGAGGGGACAATCATCTTCGATTGTTGTTCATACAGAAGAAGCATCGGATAAGTTAGAACAAAGAGTTGGATCGATTCAAAATGTTGTTGAGCTTATAAAAGGTATTTCGGATCAAACAAATTTACTTGCTTTAAATGCCTCGATTGAAGCTGCCCGTGCAGGTGAGCAAGGTAAGGGATTTGCGGTTGTTGCTGAAGAGGTTCGGAAATTAGCGGAACAATCAAAAGAGGCAACAGGAGAAATCACAACGATGATTGGTGATGTGCAATTAGAAGTAAAAAGGGTTGTAGAAGTTGTAAGTAAATTGAAAGACATTGCAGATGTGCAAAATAAAGTGACGACAGAGGCAGAAATGGAGTTCCGCACAATTATGTCAGTTGTAAATACGATTAGTACTTCAGTTGAAAAAATTGTAGAAGAGGTACATAACATAGGTTACGAGCAAGGAGAAATTACAGCGGTAATGCATACAATTGCTGGTACGAGTCAAGAAAGTGCAGCTGTTTCTGAAGAGGTACATGCTGCAACGGAATCACAGGTTAATCATCTAGAAAAGGTAGCCCACACGATGGAAAGTTTGACAGAGCATATGAAAGATTTAGAAAGATTAGTTGAGCAGTTTAAAGTGGAAGAGTAACATATTAGTAAAATGATGAGGATTTCGGTAAAATAGACAATGGATATATAAGAAGCGATTATAGGAGGAAGACTACTATGGCAATTGTTGACGTATCGATTATTCCGGTAGGAACAGGTAATCCAAGTGTTAGTGAATATGTAGCAGAAGTACAAAAGGTGCTAGAGAAAAATGCGGATCGCGTGAAGTATCAATTAACACCGATGAATACAATTATTGAAGGAGATCTTCCTGTCATTCTAGAAGTAATTCAACAAATGCATGAAGTTCCATATACGAAAGGTGCACAGCGTGTTGCAACAACGATTCGTATTGATGATCGTCGTGATAAAGTAAGCACAATGGAGAAAAAATTAAACTCTGTCCGATCAAAATTATAAGAAAAAGCAGTGATCTTCGCTGCTTTTTTCATATAGGAGGTAAATAAAATGAGTGAAAAGTTTAACGAGCAGTTTGACGGTTTACTAGAGAAATACACTGAGCTGTTACTTGGCGAGAGTAATGAAGAGCGAAAAGAACAGGTAAAGAAGTGGGCACTTTATTCTTACATAGCGAAGACGATGCCAGCTTTAGTGAAGCATTGGAATGAAACTTATCCAGATGCGAAAGAAGAGATGGTACAGTTAATTACGGATATTAAAAGGCTGAATGAGGAGAAGCGAAATGAGAATTAAAAAACTTAGGTGATGCTACTTTAAGTTTTTCTTATTAATATCCTTATATAATTTACATGGAATATTAAGGGTTTTATAGGCATGTCGAATATTTTCGGTATGCCTATTTTTGCCCTAGTAAACCCGTTTTTTCTAAATGTCGAAAAATATTCCCTTCATATTTGCATGCGAGAATATAGGTTTTTAAATGTTTTTATAGTATTTTATAAATTATCTAAATAATTATTTGTATCCAATAATTTTAAACAGTGATATAAAACAGATAAATTACAGTCATAGGGGTGAATTACATGGAACAATTAATGCGAAATTCGTTTCTTTTCTTATCTAAAAATAAAGCGCTAACAAAACTGGCTAAAAAGTACG
>NZ_JAKUFY010000161.1:0-8117 GCF_022663675.1 Bacillus cereus group sp. BfR-BA-01355 | reverse complement strand
CGCGACCTTGTTTTTCAACTTTCGCAGTAACTGTTGCACCTTCTACAACTGGGCTACCAACTTTAACGTTTTCGCCACCAACGAAAAGAACTTTGTCAAAAGTAACAGTTTCACCAGCTTCAACATCTAATTTTTCAATGTAGATTGCTTGACCAGCTTCAACTTTAATTTGTTTTCCACCTGTTTCGATAATTGCGTACATACTTGCACCTCCTCTTAATTACTAAGACTCGCCAAAAACGAGGTAGACATATATGCCTTTAGGGAACCTGTCTTGTGCGGTTGTAGCATATAGCCGTTTAGGTGCTATAAACTATAACATAAAGATGTTATCATGAATCATAGACGGTTGTCAATAAATGTTCTGCTAACTATTTTTTCCGCTCTACAATTTCTGTTTTACTTCCAAAACGGACAATTGCATACTTTTCGATCATATCATCTTTGAAATAAATTTCAAATGGAATATTTTTTTGTAATTCTTTTTGCAAAAATTGTTTTTGCAAGTCTTTAGGTGCAGCGATTAATACTGCCTCATCCTCTATATTGCCATATGTAATTAGCTCTCTCTCTAACTCATACGCAATTGTCTCATATGACATCATATACCCCGTCGCTTTGCACGGTACACATTCTTCTAGTAATACGTCGCGTAAAGAATGTTTCTTACGTTTACGTGTCATCTCTAAAATCCCTAACTCTGTAAACCCAAGCACTCTTGTATATGTGCGATCATTTTGCATAGCAGCCATGAGACATTCTCTTACCATTTCTTTATCTTCTCTTCTTTTCATATTAATAAAATCAATTAATATCATACCACCGATATCACGCAGTCTTAATTGACGTGCAATCTCTTCAGCTGCCACTTCATTTGTACGAAGGACTGTATCTTGTAAATTCTGTTTTCCAGTAAACTTGCCCGTATTCACATCAATTACAGTCATCGTCTCCATTTGTTCCACAATTAAATAAGCACCATTCGGGAGCCATACAATTTTTTGAAGTGCTTTCTCGATTTCACGCTCTATTCCAAAATGGTTAAACATTGAAGATTTTTCATTATAAAAAGATACTTTTTCTTTTCCAATCTTTTCCTCTAATTCTTTTACTATACTTCTTGTATCTACAACTACTTTTTCAATTGTTTCAATCGGATTCTCTTGGAATACACGATCTAAAAAGGTGGCCGGTCGATGAAGTAATAACGGCGCCTTTCCTTGGCCCTCTTTTCTTTTTAGCTCTTCATATAACTGCTGTAACATTTGCATTTCAGCTTGTATTTCTTCAATCGCTCCTTTTTCAGAAGCAGAGCGGAAAATGTAACCCCCTGTTCCTTCTACCTCAATTTGGAGTAACTGTTGTCTTTTTTTATTATTTTTTATTTTCCGAGAAACAGCGCGCATCTCATCAAACGGCATATAAACGACATATTTCCCGGTAAATTCTATATTCGCTGTCAATTTAGGCCCTTTCGTATCAATTGCCTCTTTTACAACTTGTACGAGAATCGCTTGCCCTTCATGTATACGATAACAAGATGGTACATCATCGTATGAAAGATACGCATGTTTTTCTAAACCGATGTTTACAAATGCTGCGTTCATTCCAGCGATTGTTCTTACGATACGTCCGGCATAAATATGCCCAACAATCTCTTGCTCTTCATTACGTTTCCATAAAAACTCAACAATTTTTTTCTTCTCTTCAATTGCAACGCGCTTTTCCGATCCAGCGTAATTCACATATAACGTTTTCAAAATTATTTCCTCACTTTATAATCTTCTTTGCTTTTACAATAATAAAAGGTTAGTGCTATCGTCAACACTAACCGATTAATTCTTCAACTGATGAAGTTGTTCGTTTTTCAGTAAAATATGCATAGAGCAGTTCATTTTCATCTAATGTGTAATGTTCTTTATATTTTCCATGGACGATAATAGAGTGCTTATATCCTCTACGAAATTTTGTGAATATCTTATATAAATGATCTTCTGATTGCACTTCAATAGGTGCAATCTTTTCAATTCCTCTTTTGTTCCCATAATAACGTTCTAATAAAAAACGCATAAAGGCATACCGTCTTTGTTTCCACTCTTGATATAACGACACTGCCAAAAACATGAGTAGTACCCACATCATAATATTATTGCTATTCCAGAGTAACTGCCATCCTAATATTACACCAAAAAAAACACATGACAATTTCATCATCTTTTCATGTGCTTGTAAATAAGGAAAACGATATGATAGTATATTAAACAATACTTTCCCGCCATCTAACGGCCAAATAGGGAGTAAATTAAACGCTAAAATAATTATATTATTCCACATAAAGAAATAATATAAATCCGCGTTCAGCCAACCGGCTTCAAATAATATATAACCTACTAGCATCATCCAAACATGTTGAATCGGTCCTGCAATTACGACAACAAGTTCCTCTTTCAACGACTTATTACCATGTTCCTCAAGCTCAGCCACGCCACCAAACGGCAAAAGCTGAATTTTTTTTATACGCCAATTATAGTGCGCTGCTGCAAGAGCATGCCCAAGTTCATGAATAAGAACAATACAAAATAACAGTATTAATTCTTTAAAACGTGCAGTAAAAATACCAATGACAATGATAACCCAAAATAATGGATGCACGGAAATTTTCGTTAAAACGTCCCTATATTTAATCAAATGATATCACCTGGATCGGATCAATAAATTTTTCATTCTTTTTTATCGCGAAATAAAACTTTCCATTTTTATCATTTGTATCATTACTCACCGTTCCAATTTTTTGTTTCTTTGAAACGTAATCATATAATTTCACTGACATATCGTTTAAATTTGCATACCATGACTCCGTACCATCTGCATGTTGAATTTGAACTGTATTTCCAAGTTCCTCTTTCTTACCCGCAAAAACAACTAATCCTTCATTCACTGACTCAACTGTTGCATTTGTAGCTGTTTGGACAAATACACCTTGGCCATTTTTTTGAAACCCTTGCATTACTTTTCCAGAAGCAGGAATTGCATAATTTTTTTGCTGAATACTTTCTTCTTTTTTCTCATTCGGTGAATAAAATACAAGCGGTTTTCCAAATTGCTTTTCATACCATTTCGCTACAGTAGCAAACTGAAATTCCTCTTTCATCACTTTTTCTGTAACAGCTTTAGCACCATCGAACGAAGACGGGGCATTCTTATATAAAATAGCAACCGAAAGAACTAATATTGCTGATAATAAAACTTTGAAGAAAAAGACTTCCTTTCGAAATAAAGGGTGAATTTCCTTTTCTCCTTCTTCAATAAATACTGTTTCGCTACCAAAATTCCCTCCGGTAAAATACTGCTCTTCCTCCATCCTTTCTTGCTCGGCCTTCCTTTTCGCAATCCGCTTTTTAATTTCTTCTACGCGTCTATTCTTCATACTGTCTCCTTTCTTTCCGTAAGCTAATTTCAATAGAAACAGTTGTATACAGTTTGTACATGTGTATGAGCTAAGAAAGAAAGATATTCGTGTGAAGAAAAAAGAAAACACTTCGCATATGTGCGAAGTGCTTTTAACGGATTCCAAAGAAGTTTTTTACCTTTGCAAATACCGATACCTTTTCTTGTTCAAATGCTTGTAATGGTACATTCTCACCCAACAAGCGTCTTGCGATATTACGATAAGCCAACGCTGCTTTTCCGCTTGGTTGCAACGCCACAGGTTCACCTGTATTTGTAGCTCGAATAACTTCATCGTCATCTTCGACAACACCAAGAAGCTCGATTGACAATGTACGTACAATTTCATCAACATCTAACATATCCTGTTCATGAAGCATATGACTACGTACACGGTTAATAACAAGTTTTGGTGGTTCAATATCCTCTTTTTCTAAAAGCCCAATAATACGATCCGCATCGCGCATTGAGGATACTTCTGGCGTCGTAACAACGATTGCTTTATCCGCACCAGCTACCGCATTTTTAAATCCCTGCTCAATCCCCGCAGGACAATCAATTAATATGTAATCATAATCTTGACGTAATACTTGTATTAATTCATCCATTTGTTCAGGTGTTACCGCTGATTTATCACTCGTTTGTGCTGCAGGTAATAAATAAAGATCATCAAAACGTTTATCTTTAATAAGAGCCTGAGGTAAACGGCAACGCCCTTCAACGACATCAACAAGATCAAATACAATACGATTTTCCAGCCCCATTACTACGTCTAAATTTCGAAGACCGATATCTGTGTCAATTAAGCACACTTTCTTTCCAGATAACGCTAGGGCCGTACCAATGTTCGCAGACGTTGTAGTTTTACCTACTCCGCCTTTTCCAGATGTAATTACTATTGCCTCTCCCACAGCTATACAATTCCCCTTTCTAACTTTGTTAAATTAGGTCTAAGATGAGTGAGAAGTTGCAGGCGATCGACAACAATGTGATTGTTCTCATTAATATACGCACATTCTGCCGCCTCCGCTCCGTCTTCTTTCTCTTCCGGAGCCCGCATTGCCACATCACTAATTCGAAGTTGCATCGGGTTCATAACAGATGCAGCGATTACAGCATCCGAATCCCCATAATACCCAGCATGTGCAATTCCTCTTAATGATCCTACAACAAAAATATTCCCCCCAGCGATAACCGTTCCGCCTGGATTAACATCTCCAATTAACAACAAATTTCCTTTTACATGTAAAACTTGTCCAGAGCGAACAATTTTGGAAATAGGGACAATTTCTGTTTCTTCTTTCCAAGCTATTGCTTCTGCTTTAGTGATAACATCACTTTTAATTGAATCCACAACAAGATTCTTTTTATTACGAATTAACGTACGAATCTCTTCTTGTTGGACTTCTGTTAAATAACGATTTCCTACTTTCACATGCACTTCAATTAAAGAGCGTCCATCACCATCGTAGTAATGTGTAGAAAGTTTTTCGTCTAATTCTATCAACAATTCAGAGAATGAACAACAATCATCTAAATGAAGCGTTATCCCATCTTTTGTCCCTTTTATCGTTACATTTTGTTGCTTTTTTTCTTCCACTAAAGTTCACCCCACCGATTCAATTCGACATAAAATTAGAAAATCCTTTTTTCTTTTTCTTCCATCGCTTTTGAAAGACGCAATATATATCGTCTCAGTGGGAAACAAACTATCAACAAGAAAATAGCATTTAACAATAAAGTAGCAAGGAGACGATCTGTGAAAAAGACATACGCTGGCATATGAGTACGTCCCAACAAAGTTAAAAATCCATACACATAATACTCTAGTGCTACAACGCTAGCTAATATGATGGAAACAACAATAAATAAATTCAATTGCAGTACTTTCATCACACTATAAACTAAATAAGCTAAAATCGGATAAGCAAAAATATATATACCGACAAGTTCTGTGTATACGGTATCAAATAAGAAACCAAATAATAGTCCGTAATAAATCCCTTGGACCGGACTATAATACACTGTAATAAAACATAAGACGATTATAAAGAAATGCGGTGCTGCTATACTCTCTTTCCAAAACACATTTGTTGGAACAATGGTAGCAAACATATTTTCAAATAGAAACACAAAAAGGAGCAAAAGAGGAAGAGCTGCTCTTTTTAAAATCTTCATCATCTCTTCTCTCCCTCCTATTCTAATGGCGCTGAAGGCTTTTTACGTTTAGCAACCATAATATGCTCTACGTCATTTAAATCAGCGGCAGGTTTTACATAAGCTGTTTTTGTTAAGCCGTATGCATCTGGTTGTACATCAACGATTTTCCCAATTACAAGACCTTTCGGGAAAATATCACCTAGTCCAGATGTTACAACCATTTGATCTTTTTCTACTTTTGCATCAGAACCAATCTTTGTGAAAAGAAGTAAGTGTTTTTCTTTGTCGTAACCTTCAATTAAACCAAAGATATTTTCTTGCCCTTGTACAATAGCAGATACACGATTTGTTCGGCTCATAGAGCTTAATAACTCTACTGATGATGTAAACTGAGATACACTTTTCACACGTCCAACTAAACCTTGTGAAGTCATAACAGCCATATCTTTTTTAATTCCTTGCTGTGCCCCTTTATCAATTCCAATTAAATCGTACCATTTATCTGAACTACGAGAAACAACAGTAGCTGGAATCTCAGTATAATCGCTCAGCAACTCCTTTTTTCCAGTTAACTCTTGTAACTTCTTGTTATCATCTTCTAATTGTTTTACTTTCCCTGATAGACCTGCATAATTATCTAATTTTGCTTTTAATTCTTTATTCTCTTCATACGTGCGCTTTACATCCTCTACATTTTCGAAGAATCCAGCTACGTATTTCGCTGGCTTTTGGAATACACGTTCTACAACACCGACAGTGTCTTTAACAAACTGCTCTGGCCATGTTAAACTGTTCCGTTCTTTCAATGAGATTCCAATCAATGCCACGAGAAGAATAATACTAACTAACAAAACAATTAATCTTTTGTTTAAGAAAAACTGTGGCACGTTCACACCCTCTTAATTTCACTGATTTTTATTTTGCAATATTATCGAGCAGCAGTTTTGAAAAGATCGATATTGTCTAATGCTTTACCTGTTCCAATTGCTACGCAATCTAATGGGTCTTCTGCAACAAGAACTGGCATTTTTGTTTCTTCACTAATTACTTTATCTAAATTACGTAGTAATGCCCCGCCACCTGTTAATACAATACCGCGGTCCATAATATCAGCTGCTAATTCAGGTGGAGTTTTTTCTAGTGTATTTTTAACTGATTCTACAATCGCATCTACTGTATCTTTTAATGCATCTGCAATTTCTTCTGGCTGAATTAGTACTGTTTTTGGTAAACCACTTACTAAATCACGACCGCGAATTTCCATAGGCTCGATACCTTCTGGCTCGCCTGCAGAACCGATTTCTAATTTTAATGCTTCAGCTGTTCTTTCACCGATCATTAAGTTATAGCTTTTCTTAATGTACTGAATGATTGAATCGTCCATATCATCACCAGCAACACGAACTGACTGACTTGTTACAATACCTCCTAAAGAAATAATTGCAACTTCTGTTGTACCACCACCGATATCAACTACCATACTACCAGTTGGTTCCCAAACAGGTAAGTTTGCACCAATTGCTGCTGCAAATGGCTCTTCGATAGGATAAGCATCACGAGCACCCGCTTGACGAGTCGCATCGATTACTGCACGTCTTTCTACAGCTGTAATACCAGATGGTACACATACCATTACATACGGCTTACGTGAGAAGAAACCGTTTGATTTTTGAGCTTGTTGAATGTAATATTTCATCATTGTTGCAGTTGTTTCATAATCAGCAATTACACCGTCTTTCATCGGGCGAAGTGCCACAACGTTCCCTGGTGTACGACCAATCATTTGTTTTGCGTCGCTACCTACAGCAACGATTTGTTTCGTATCAGTTTGTAACGCAACTACTGAAGGTTCACGTAAAACTACACCTTTTCCTTTTACATATACAAGCGTGTTCGCAGTTCCTAAGTCTATTCCAAGATCGCGAGTAAATCCACCAAATCCAAACATATTATTTATCTTCCTTTCTTGTTTTCACGGACTCATTTTTTCTTACTTTATATTATAAAAACAGTACGTTTTTTATATCTTTATCCTTTTTGTAGATAAATTTCTACAAAAAACTCATAAATCACATTATAAAACAAAATAAGTAAAAAGCATAGTCTTAAATATGACCTTTTTCCTTTAAACTCACGAATTTATGGTCACCTATTATAATATGATCTAGCACTTCAATTCCGATAATCTGGCCGCATTCTACTAAACGTTTTGTTACTTCAATATCTTCACGGCTCGGCGTGGGATCTCCTGAGGGATGGTTATGAAGACATATAATAGAGGCTGCTGCACGACGGAAGGCTTCTTTAAAAACTTCCCTGGGGTGTACAATTGACGTGTTTAAACTTCCAATAAAAATCGTTTGCCTATGTAGAACTTGATTTTTTGTATTTAAATATAAACATGTAAAGTTCACGTATATACAAAAAATCAACAAAACAAAAGAGCACAGCATGTATAAGTAGTGTTGGTAGCACTCTTATACCGTTCACCTGATTACGCCAGGTAAACA
>NZ_JAKUFY010000160.1:0-8352 GCF_022663675.1 Bacillus cereus group sp. BfR-BA-01355 | reverse complement strand
AATACAGGCAATAATAGTGGCGACAGTTCTTCCGTACTTGCATATGCAAAATCAATGCAAGGTGTACCATACGTTTGGGGCGGAACTTCTGCTAACGGCGTAGACTGCAGTGGCTACATCTACCATGTATTTAAGAAATTGGGTCATAACATTAGCCGTCAAAGTGTTGCGGGATATTGGAGTAGCCTACCAAAAACTTCAAGTCCACAACCTGGTGACTTAATTTATTTCCAAAACACTTATAAATCTGGTCCTTCTCACATGGGTATTTACCTTGGGGGCGGATCATTTATCCAAGCTGGAGATAAAGGTGTAGCAATCGCTTCATTAAGTAACTCTTATTGGAAGAGCCACTTCTTAGGATACACGAAAGCACCTTAATTAATAGTTTCAAAGCCTTCTAGTTTACTAGAAGGCTTTTTTGTTACGAGTTCAACACATTACTCCCTTTCCCCTAGTTTCTCTCTACAAAAATAATGTATCCATTCTTCTATTTCATACACTTTATTCTGCAAAAACAATGCATAACGTTATCATAATGTATATATTTTCATAAAAAACATAACCTATTTCATGTCTATTTATTTTATATGTGTTTTTTTGAAGAATTTTCTTTTTATTTAAACTTTTCATTAGACGTTTGACCTCCGATGTCCATTATGATAAGTTACTTAAGATGTTATATTCGTAAATGTATAGACAACTGGTTTATACACTGTTTTTACTATGAGGAAGGAGCATACACTGCATGAATCTTTTATGGGGAATTGGCGGCGTGATTGGAGTATTAGCAATTGCTTTCTTACTATCTTCCAACCGCAAAGCTATTAATTGGCGCACAATTTTAATTGCGCTAGCATTACAAATGTCATTTTCATTTATCGTATTACGATGGGATGCTGGTAAAGCAGGTTTAAAACACGCTGCTGACGGTGTTCAAGGATTAATTAATTTTTCTTACGAGGGAATTAAGTTCGTTGCTGGGGATTTAGTCAACGCAAAAGGACCTTGGGGATTTGTATTCTTTATTCAAGCACTACTTCCAATCGTATTTATTAGTTCATTAGTAGCAATCTTATATCATTTCGGTATTATGCAGAAATTTGTTAGCGTCGTTGGTGGTGCATTAAGTAAACTTCTTGGAACTTCTAAAGCAGAAAGCTTAAACTCAGTAACGACTGTATTTTTAGGACAAACTGAAGCTCCAATCTTAATTAAACCTTACTTAGCACGCTTAACAAATAGTGAATTCTTCACTATTATGGTAAGCGGTATGACAGCTGTTGCCGGATCAGTTCTTGTCGGCTATGCAGCAATGGGTATTCCGTTAGAGCACTTATTAGCAGCTGCAATTATGGCAGCTCCATCAAGCTTATTAATTGCGAAACTAATCATGCCAGAGACAGAAAAAGTAGATAATAACGTTGAACTTTCTACAGAACGTGAAGACGCAAACGTTATCGACGCAGCTGCACGTGGTGCATCTGAAGGTATGCAACTTGTTATTAACGTAGCAGCAATGTTAATGGCTTTCATTGCATTAATCGCTTTATTAAATGGTCTATTAGGATTAGTTGGGTCTTTATTCCATATTAAACTTAGCCTTGATTTAATCTTCGGTTACTTATTATCACCATTTGCAATCTTAATCGGGGTTTCTCCAGGTGAAGCTGTACAAGCAGCAAGCTTTATCGGTCAAAAACTTGCAATCAACGAATTCGTTGCATACGCAAACTTAGGACCACATATGGCAGAGTTCTCTGACAAAACAAATCTAATTTTAACATTCGCAATCTGTGGATTCGCAAACTTCTCTTCTATTGCAATTCAATTAGGTGTAACAGGAACGCTAGCTCCTACTCGCCGTAAACAAATTGCACAATTAGGGATTAAAGCAGTTATCGCTGGTACATTAGCTAACTTCTTAAATGCAGCAGTTGCAGGTATGATGTTCCTATAAACTTATATAGAGTCTTCTCTTTCTCCAAGAGAAGACTTTTTTCATGCACTCCAAACGCCTTTTATGTATCTATCAATCACCTTATCCCAAATATGAGAACATTATGATACAATAATGTTTAAGTCTTTTTATTTTTCTTATGAAAATAGAGATACTACTTGTTGTTGCCCTTCAAAAGAATTTAACGACATAGTCAATTTCTTAATAATTGCGCATACTACAAGTATCTATGGATGAAATAGCTTTAAGGAGGAAAGTTTTGTGAAAGATAAGTTCTATAAAATCCTCTCTATGTGGATTCTACAAATTGTATTTTATTTTACTACTGTACATGTGACGAATTATGAGCATGCGCTCATTTTTACAATAATATACGTAATCGTAAATGTACTATTCTTATTTTTAGCTGATAAAACAGCATTTATTTTCTTCATACTAGGAACCATTATTTCCGTATTTTATTTATTTTATCAAGCATGGCTTCATTTATGGAGTACATCAGATCAATGGCAATATATGATTACCCACTTCCTGATGGTAGCTAACTTCTTCATTGTATATATAACAACTCACCTATTGAAAAAAGTGATTCATGAAAATAAAACTTTAACTGAGCGTGTGAGAACGTTGGAACAATATATTGGAGAATCAAAATTATTAACTAGACAAGAATTCGAGAGACGCCAAGCGTTATTAACGACTGCAATGAATCGTCGTAATGAAACAGGCGTTATCGTTTACTTTGATTTCACTTCCTTTAGTAAATATACGAAGGAAAGTGTTATGGATCGTGTAGCTTCCTTATTAGTTGAAACGGTAAGGAATGATTTTGACCTTGCTGCTGAATATGATGAGAGTACATTAGTTATTTTATTACAGAACACAAATGAGGCTGGTGCAGATATAGTAATGAACCGTCTACAGCCAAAATTAGAAAAATGGCTTGCAGCTGAAGCAATCCAAGATATAAAAATTTCAAGCGAGCAAATTGGAAACAAAGGACAGACATTGTTATGATGACTCTCGTTATACTTCTTTTATTTCTTCTGTTTTGCGTACTCGTTTTTTGGATCAGTATCACATTTTCAATTAAATATGTACTTATTTTTACGGCCTTTCTATTCTCTGGCTTACTCGTTTACTACTCTTTCTTAACAATCGCGGGCCTAATTCACCGAAATAGCAAACGAAAAGATCGTACACTAGAACATTATCCTAGCGTCGATATTTTCATACCTGCCCATAATGAAGGGGTCGTTATTAAAGATACTTTAGAGGCGATGGCGAAGATTGAATATCCAGGAAAGCTAACTATTTATTTATTAAATGATAACTCTCAAGATGAAACACCTGAAATCGGCGATGATTTCGACAAAGCTTATGCTCATATTCGCCACATTCGTGTTCCCTCCGGTGAACCGAAGGGTAAATCACGTGTACTAAACTATGGGCTTAGTATTTCAGATGGTGAATACTTCTGTGTTTACGATGCAGATAACCAACCTGAACCACACGCACTGCGAATGCTTGTAGAGCACGCTGAAACAACTGAAGATGCGGTTGGAGCAGTTGGACACGTTCGTACTGTAAATGAAAAAAGAAACTGGTTGACGCGAATGATTTCGCTAGAATTTCAAATCTTCCAGCTCCTTATGCAATCTGGACGCTGGTTACTATTCCAAACGGGTTCACTAACAGGAACAAATATGCTTCTTCGTCGCTCAGCACTAGAAGAGCTTGGTGGCTATGACCCTTATGCAATTGCAGAAGATGCTGAATTAACATTACGAATTACACAAAAAGGTTATCTCTTACCAATCGTCCCAGAATCAGTTACTTGGGAACAAGAACCAGAGCATTTAAAAATTCTTATTAAACAACGTACACGTTGGCTCCAAGGAAATTTATACATTTTAGAAAAAATGTTCTCGTCATTAAGTTTCTTTAAAGGAAAACTGCTCGTTCATTCCTTACAACAAGTTCTAGTGTATGTTGTATTTTGGCTATTCCTAATCATTTCAAACGTTTGGTTTGTAATTGGGCTACTCGGGATATTCCAAATTCAATATAGCATTCCGCTACTATTTATGTGGTATGTAGCATATATTACATATGTTTCACAATTATTTAGTGCCCAGAGTGTCGAACGAACCTTTACACCGACTAATATTTTTATTAGCGTTATTATGTACTTTACGTATGCACAGCTCTTTACGTACTTATTTATTCGCAGCTTAATCTTATATTTACGTGCAAAGAGCAAGAAACAAGTCATCGGCTGGGATAAGACAGTTCGATTTAAAAAAGATAAATAAAAATAAGCACAGAGCGCCGTATGCTCTGTGCTTATTTATTGCCGTATAAATTATATATCAGACAATACCCCTTAGCTGAAAGTAATTTCACGTCCATCCCCCAACGAACGATCGACCTTCATTTATATACGAAAAAGTGATTGCTATTTTTGTAGAACCAATTGCTTCTCTTGCTGTTCTTTGCGCGTTTCAGTCTTAGGTTCCGTGCTTTCTTGGACACTACGATGTGCCACACGTTTCAAACAAATATGCTTCCACTTTCTTTCGTAACGTTTCATTATTCTAGATGTCCCCCTTGAATGCGCTTTAAAACTATTTGAAATCGCTTACAGGAAATAATATAGCACATATACATAAAAGTGACAACACATTTCCGACATATTTTTGACAAAAATACGAATAGAATTCGTAAGATATCGAATATTGTCGAAACCCATCGTTTTTTCTTCGTATAAAAGGCATACTACTTATATAGTAAAGTATTTTATTTCCCTTACCCGCATTTCAAATTCCTTCTATATAAAGTGAAACTTTAATCAGCCAACAAATAGAGGGATAAAAAAAGAGCTGATATAAAATCAGCTCTTTTCCTTCTATTATTAATGACGCTTCATACGTCCTTCTTTTTGTAACTCTTTAAATAATGCTGCCATCATAAAGAAAATAACAAAGACGAATGGGAATGCTGCAATGATAGCTGCCGTTTGTAAGGCTTCTAATCCGCCAATATATAATAAGGTAGAAGCTATCGCGGCTAGAACGATACCCCAAATCATTTTAATACGATTTGGTGGGTTTAAACTACCATGTGTCGTTAACATTCCTAAAACAAATGTTGCAGAGTCTGCCGATGTAATAAAGAATGTAGAAATAAGAAGAATCGCTAAAACAGATAAAGCTGATCCAAAGCTTCCCATCTGATCGAACATAGCAAACAATCCTACTTCTGTTCCCATCTCTTTAATTTTTTCAAAGATATGTGCATCACCAAACAGCTCCATGTGAATACCAGTCCCGCCGAAAACGGAGAACCAAAGCGCACCGATTACGGTCGGTACAAGTAACACACCGATAACAAACTCACGAATTGTACGACCTCGTGAAACACGAGCAATAAACGTACCTACGAACGGTGACCATGCAATCCACCATGCCCAATAGAAAATTGTCCATGACTGAATCCATTGATTTCCGCCTTCATCCAATGGACTTAAACGGAAACTCATACTTGGCAATTCCTGAATATAAGAACCTATTGTTGAAGTGAAGTAATTCATAATAAAGTTTGTTGGACCTGCAAATAATACAATGATCATAAGTGCAAATGCAAAAATAATGTTCGTATTACTTAAATATTTAATTCCTTTATCAAGACCTGTTTGTGCAGATAACATGAAAAGAACTGTTACGATTGCAATAATAACTAACTGTGTCGTTAATGAATTCGGAATAGATGTTAAATAGCTAACACCACCTGCAATTTGTTTTGCACCGAGACCTAATGAAGTTGCAACACCAAACACAGTTGCGAAAACAGCTAACACATCAAATGAATGAGCAATACGCCCGTGTTCCCCGCCCTTAAATAACGGACCTACCGTCGCACTAATCGTACTTGCTTTTCCTTTTCTAAAGGTAAAATAAGCAATACATAACGCTACAAACGCATATAGTCCCCAAGGATGTAATCCCCAATGGAAAAATGAAAAACGCAATGCAAGGCGCGCACTTTCCTCAGTTGCACCTTCTCCAAACGGAGGTGCGTACAAATGGTTTAATGGTTCAGCAACGCCCCAGAAAACTAAGCCGATACCCATACCAGCACTAAATAGCATAGCAAACCATGTCATATAACTATAATCAGGTTCGTCATCATCTTTACCTAAACGAATAGAACCGTATTTCGAAACAATTAAAAAGATAGACACACCTAAAATAATAGAAACGGAAATAATATAAAACCACCCAAACTTACTAACTAATGCAGTTTGAATTGCAGTTGTTACATTTCCTAAGCTACCTTTTCCAATAATAGATTCGGGAATAATCCCCCAAATTGTAAATGCAATACATAATGTTAATGAAACGATGAATGTTTTTGTCAGTTTCCTCATCAAATCCCCCTTCGTAGGTTTCGCTTTTGTAAATAACATAAATTCCGATATGTAAAATCGGATAGAAAACTATAATTTTGCGGTGATTTTCTTACTTTCACCTTCACCAATTCGAATTCTTATAGACAGCCTTACCTTTCGTATAACCTTTTCACTCTGCAAGAGCTACAAGTTAGAAATACTGCTGTCAAATTGTGTGAGAAAAACGCGGATAGGAATGTATTTTCCTAAAAAAGGATGTGTTACATATGTAAAAAAGGGCGAATTTCTTCCTTGCAACCCTTTCGTTTTGTAACAATTATGCGGTTTTTTTGCTAGTATATAGCACGTGTTTATAGCTTCACAAACAAAATGTTTATGTTTATATAACTATATTACCCATAAAACGGTAAAATACTCAAGGAATGTAATCGTTTAGTAAATATCATGTAACATTCCTGTAATATTTTTATTTACGTCGAAAAAAATATGTTGTATTAAATATTTTGAATATAACCAGCAACCTATGAGTCATATAGAATGAAAAACGCTTTCCTATATTTTTTGTTATATTACAGGATGTTAACGACTGATTACGAATGGTTTGTAATTGTGTGTTTTCCCCAAATCCGAAAAAATCTGTTGCTATAATGAGGACACGAAAACAAACGCAATGGAGGCTATCATGAAAAAATTAATTGGAATAGCAACAGCAGCAGTTTTTGGTCTTGGGATTTTCACATCATCTGCTAATGCAGAAACTGTTGTAACAACAGACGTACTAAACGTACGCGAAAACCCTACTACTGAATCAAAAGTTGTCGGTAAATTACTAAACGGTAATAAAATAGATGTTCAAAATACAGAGAACGGATGGTCAAAAGTTACTTTAGACGGTAAAGACGCATTCGTAAGTGCAGAGTTCACAAAAAGCATCTACTACGTAACAGCTAACGTATTAAACGTACGTGCTGAAGCGAACACAAACTCAGAAATTCTTGGAAAGTTGAAGAAAGACGATGTAATCGAAACAACGAACCAAGTACAAAATGAGTGGTTACAATTTGAATATAACGGGAAAACAGCTTATGTTCATGTTCCTTTCTTAACAGGTACAGCACCTGTAATTGAGAAACAAGAAACAACTGCTCCTGCTAAAGCTAAAGTTGAAGCACCAGCTAAGGCTCAAACACCTGCAGCACAAGCAAAACCAGCTGCTAAGCCTGCTGTGAAAGCTGCTGAAACTAGCGAACCATCTGGTGGTCGTGAGTTAACAGTTGTAGCTACAGCATATACAGCTCATCCGAGCGAAAACGGTGGCACATATGGCGGCCGTGTATTAACTGCAATGGGTCATGATTTAACTGCGAATCCAAACATGAAAATGATCGCTGTTGATCCGAAAGTAATCCCATTAGGATCTAAAGTATGGGTAGAAGGTTACGGAGAAGCTATCGCTGGAGATACTGG
Organism: Bacillus cereus group sp. BfR-BA-01355; assembly: GCF_022663675.1. NCBI lineage: Bacteria > Bacillati > Bacillota > Bacilli > Caryophanales > Bacillaceae > Bacillus > Bacillus cereus group sp. BfR-BA-01355. The sequence goes on along the minus strand of NZ_JAKUFY010000160.1, from coordinate 514 downwards.
TGGTGCAATTAAAGGTAACCGTATCGATATCTTACTTGGATCAGATAGTGCTGCTCAAAAATGGGGCCGCAAAACTGTTAAAGTGAAAATTTTAAAATAACCAATGACTGCTAAATTACAAGCCGGTTCTCTTTATTGAGAGCTGGCTTTTATTTATTTATAATACATATAAGGAGGCTATGCCCATGAATGTACAAGCAAAAATAGACTGGATTGGTACGCCAAAACCGTACATATATAAAGATGAAGTAACATATAACGCTACTTCTATTGATTTCTCACTCGCTGGCGATGATAATCGCTATAAGCTAATTGTGCTCAAGTCAGAAAAAAATACACATTACAAAATTGTGCAATATGGAATAAAACCAGGCTCTCAAAAGCCATTTCCTATCGACATTCCATTTGAACAAAACATGTTACCAATTATAGAGCAAATATTACATGATCCATATGTACAAGCGATATTAAAGGAAACGCACTCATAATTGTAAAAAAAGATATCAACGATTTT
>NZ_JAKUFY010000159.1:0-8461 GCF_022663675.1 Bacillus cereus group sp. BfR-BA-01355 | reverse complement strand
TACCTGCTTCTAATATAGTTAAACTTTTTTCGAGTAGAATAATATCGGAAGCTTCTTTCGCAATATCAGTAGCAGTATTAACAGATATTCCGACATCAGCTTCACGTAATGCTACAGCATCGTTAATGCCGTCTCCCATGTAACCTACAGTGTGTCCATTTCCTTGTAATGCGTGTATAATACGAGATTTTTGCATTGGATTAAGCTTCGCAAATACAGTCGTTTCTTCAGCAAGTTTTGCTAATGCTTTATCTGGTAAAGAATCAATCTCGTAACCGAGGATTGGTTCGCCGATATCTAATCCAACTTCTTTACAAACCTTTCTTGTAACAATTTCGTTATCGCCAGTTAAAATTTTCACTTGTACACCATGTTTTTGTAATGCTTGAATTGCAGCTGCTGCAGATGGTTTCGGTGGATCTAAAAAGCCGATATATCCACTGAGAATCATATCTGTTTCGTCTTTTACTGCGTACTCTTTATTATTTATTCTTCTATCTTTTTTATAAGCCACAGCAATAATCCGCATACCTTCACTATTTAATGTCTCACTTAGTTTTTTGACATTTGAACGTATTTCCTCGGTGAGTGGAACGACTTTTTCATCCACTTCGGTGTAATTACAAATTGATAAAATTTCTTCTACGGCACCTTTACAAACCATTGTATGTTCACCTGAAATATCTTTTACGATGACTGACATACGCCGGCGGGCGAAATCGAATGGAATTTCATCTAGCTTTTGAAAAGCTGATGGATTAAATTTATTGTTTTCCTCTGTATGCTTAATAACAGCTTTATCTATTAAATTTTTCAATCCAGTTTGATAGAAACTATTTAAATAGGCAAATTGTAAGACGCGATTGCATTCATTTCCCTTGGGATCTAAGTGACGAACAAGGACAACTTTATCTTCTGTTAAAGTTCCGGTTTTATCTGTACAAAGAATGTTCATAGCACCTAAGTTTTGAATAGAATTTAGCTGTTTTACAATTACTTTTTGTTTAGACATGTTAACGGCACCTTTAGCTAAATTAGCAGTTACAATCATTGGTAACATTTCAGGTGTAAGACCAACAGCGACGGCAATAGCGAAGAAGAAAGCTTCTTGCCAATCTCCTTTTGTGAATCCATTAATGAGAAGGACAATAGGCGCCATAATAAGCATGAATGTAATTAAGAGCCAGCTTACTTTGTTTACACCTTTATCAAAGCTTGTTTCTACACGCTTTCCAATTACCTTATTTGCTAAAGAGCCGAAATACGTATCGGTACTTGTTGAGATGACAACAGCTTTTGCGCTACCACTTACAATATTTGTTCCCATGAAGCAAAGGTTTTCCATATCGAGTGGATTGTAATTTTTTTTCATGTTTTTCGGTAAGATATGCTTATTTTCTGTATGGTAGCAGTGTTCGTATTTTTCTACAGGAAGTGCTTCCCCTGTCAAAGAAGATTGATTAACAAATAAATCTTTAGCGGATACAACACGCACATCAGCTGGAACGATATCACCAGCTGAAAGGGAAATAATATCGCCAGGTACAAGTTCCTCAATTGGAATTTCTGTTGTGTAATTTCGGTTTAAATTCTTTACATTTTTTGTTTCATGTACAAATCCATTTATTCTAAATACGCTCGCAGTTGTTCGAACCATAGCTTTTAACTTATCGGCAGCTTTTTGAGAACGAAATTCTTGGGAAAACCGAATCGTTGCACTAAGTAGGACCATTACAGATACGACAATCGTTCCTTGCATATCATCTGTGAAAAAGGAGAGTGCTCCAAGAGCTAATAAAACGAAAATAAATGGATTTTTAAATGCCAATAGAAATTGAATGTACCACGGCGCCATTTTATTATGAGCTATTTCGTTCGGACCATATAAAGAAAGTCTACGAGACGCTTCTTGTTTAGATAATCCATCTTGTGTTGTTTCTAAAAGTTTTAACGCAGAGCTTACATCTTGTGTTGCAACCTCCACTAATAATTCGTTATTTGTTTTCATGCTATCTTGCTCATAAGCATGCTTTGTTTCTTGTCTTTGTAAATTAAACATCGGTAGTTCCTCCTCTGTCATGAAGGAGGAAACAATCTGTTACCTAACTATTTGAAATGGTGAGGAACAGTTTCTTTCCTACCTACATGATGAAATATGAATGTAAAACGTATGGGTATCTGGGCCGAATCATCAATTGCCAACTGTTCCTCACCTCCGTACAATTTAGTAGTTTCTGAATATGCTATGTTTGTTTCATAGTAAGGTGCATATAGACGTAAAAAGACCTTTACTCAAAACGAGTAAAGGTCTGAATTCGCAGTTAAAAGAGTCCACAACAAAGACTGTTAGTAGACATAAATAAAAACAGTTTTTGTGTATGACAAAATACATGCACCTCTCCCTCGTTGAGTTTTAGCACTGTATAGCATAGGTACTGAAACCAGCTACGTTAAAAAAGGCCTTCATTCCGACCTTTCCTGTTGACCCATTGGCGTCTCTCGACATTTTTGGGCAGCAGCGTTTCTCTATACAGGAGCCTCACCTAACAGAGACCATATTCAATTACATGTTGAATGTTAGCACTGTAAAATCGTAGTGTCAATATCTTTTTTATCTGTGTTTTTAAAATATTAAACGGATTTATAATAGATATGTGGGATGAAATGCATGATTTTGATTATGAATAATATGGAAAATAAATATTTTTATAAAAGGGGAATTTGTAATGGTACCACAAAATTTTATTATAAATATTGAGAATCAAAAATGGTTGTTTAATGAGCAGGAAGATTTATGTTCACACGGAGAAATATATTTAAATGTGGATGGAACGATTATTACGCGGACAGGTATGGATGAGGAATGGGGAATAAGTGAATCAGCTTTAGCTTTGTTACGAACTTTAGATAAAGAATATATTTGTGATATTGAAAATGAAGAGGGGGTTATTTTGCACGGATGTGGCACTATGCTAATGTTAGGATGCCCAATTTCAATTCATTGGACTATAAACCATATAGGTAAAAATGTGATTTTAAAGGACTTTGTCAAAGTTATTTCTACTGATCAAAAGGCTATATACTATGAAGGGCTTCATATAGAATTGAATGAAAATGAATATAGAAAACAAATTGTTTCTTTTGCACTACAAGCAAAAGAATTATTTAATAAATCAAGTGAAAAGATAATTTTAAATGAGCTTGAGCGAAGTATGTATACCGACTTTTGGACGGAATATGATCATTTGTTAAATAAGTATAAATAAAAAAGCACTGTAACCAGTGCTTTTTTATTATAGATTACGAGATTGTAGGGTTTTCAAAAATAACAATCTCTGAACTGTTTGTAGTTGAAACGCGTTGGGCGTAATATGTTAAAGCTGAAGAAATATATGCTGGTAACGTATCATTTGTATGTGATGTTGTATATTCATGGATTAATTCCTTTAAAGTTGTCCATTCTAATTGTGCTGGGTGATCAGACACGAAAGAACTTACCCAGCGATCAAATGAAGATGAAAAATCAGTTTGTAAACGAAATACTTCTTTCATAATAAAACGCTCCCTTAAAATGTAGTATAATTATTTTACCACAAAACACGAACGATTGGTAAATTTTTTAAGTGTAATGTTCGTGTTATATAGTTGTCTAGATGATTGGTTATGTAAATTCGATTTGCCATTTGAAATAACATTCCGTAAGATGAGAGATAGAGTATATTTAGAGCTGGAGGAAAGAAAGTGGAATTTGTATTTTTAGGAACTGGTGCAGGTGTTCCTTCAAAAGGAAGGAACGTTTCAGCAATTGCTTTACAATTGTTAGAAGAACGAGGACAGACTTGGTTATTTGATTGTGGCGAGGCCACGCAACATCAAATATTACATACATCGGTACGTCCGCGCCGCATTGAAAAAATATTTATTACGCATTTACATGGCGATCATATTTTTGGATTGCCTGGTTTATTAGGTAGCCGTTCATTTCAAGGAGGAACTACGCCTTTAACGGTGTATGGACCGAAAGGAATTAAACAATTTATTGAAGTGGCATTATCGGTAAGTACGACACATGTGAAATATCCACTTGAAGTTGTGGAGATAACAGAAGAAGGTACCGTATTTGAAGATAATGAATTTTATGTAGAAACGAAAAGATTGTCACACGGTATAGAATGTTTTGGATATCGTATTGTAGAGAAAGATATACAAGGTGCTCTTTTAGTTGATAAATTGCTTGAGATGGGTGTGAAACCAGGTCCAATCTTTAAACGTTTAAAAGATGGAGAAGTAGTTGAATTAGAGGATGGCACGATATTAAATGGAAATGAGTTTATCGGCCCACCTCAAAAAGGAAGAATTATTACTATCTTAGGTGATACGCGATATTGCGAAGCGAGTAGGGAGCTTGCGCAAGATGCAGATGTACTTGTCCATGAAGCGACTTTCGCAGCAGAAGATGAGCAACAAGCGCATGATTATTTTCATTCCACATCTAAGCAAGCTGCGAGCATTGCACTTCAGGCAAATGCGAAGCGATTAATCTTAACTCACATTAGTTCTCGCTATCAAGGAGATACATATAAGGAATTATTGAAAGAGGCAAGAGAGTTGTTTTCTAATACAGAAATAGCGACAGATTTGAAATCATTCCCAGTAGAAAAATGATAATTTTGTAAAAAATGGTAACGGTGGGTTACCATTTTTTTATGTCTAAAAAAATTTAAAAATAAAACTGTTATTATTTTATGCTTATACTTGGATGATACAGAAAATTAGAATGGTTTGAATATATACGATAAAAATACGAAATAATGATTATTTAGAAAAACTGTTATATAAGTCAGATGACATACAAGTGATACAAATAGCAGGAATGGACTTTTATTCAGAACTTTTAAAATTCAACAAAAGTAAGCGTTTTATAAAAAACAAGCTATAATGAGGGCAGATTATAATTTATGATAAGTCACATGCTTTTTAGTTATTATCGTAACAAGTGAAGTTGACTAAACCATGAGAGAGTAACATGAGAATTATAATAGGAAAGATATCACTTGTTTATGCTATGCTTGCAATGGCTTCTGTGTTAAACTTTGGATTGCTACCAGACTTTATTGTGGATTATCTTATATCATTTTTTTAATGAAAATAATACTAAGATTCTTATGTATTATGATAACTGGTATTATTTCAGGTTATATTGGATTACTTTTATTCAAAAATTATCCAATTCATACAGCAGAACAAATTCGTGGTACAACTGGAAAAGCGACAGATGTAGCAGCTTAATAGAATAGTAGAATAAATTTTTTTCATAGAGGTTTAGGGGGAGTTATGATGAAGTATCGCTCAGTATTTGATATTATCGGTCCAGTTATGATTGGACCATCAAGTTCACATACAGCAGGCGCGGCAAGAATGGGGCAAGTTGCTCGCCAGCTGTTTCGTCATGAACCAGAAAGAGTAAGCATTTCGTTATATGGATCATTTGCAAAGACGTATCGAGGGCATGGTACCGATGTAGCACTAATCGGTGGAATATTGGGATTTGAAACAGATGACTTACGTATTCCAGAGGCGCTAGAAATAGCAAAAGAGCGCGGAATTGAAGTGGAATTCATTGAAGAAGATGCCAATGCACCTCACCCAAATACAGCAAGAATTCGTTTGTATAAAGGTGAAGAAGAAATTGAAGTTGTTGCTTGCTCAATTGGTGGCGGTAAAATTGAAGTTGTAGAATTAAACGGATTCGATCTTCAATTATCAGGCACAAGTCCAGCACTACTTATTGTAAATAACGATCGCTTTGGTGCTATTGCAGCGGTGGCTTCAATCCTTGCTACACACGAGATTAACATTAGTACAATGAGTGTTTCTCGTAAAGAAAAAGGAAGAAGAGCGCTTATGGTTATTGAAACAGATGAATTATTAGCAGATGAAGTGATTGAAGAAATAAAAGCGCAACAAAATATTTGTCAAGTAACTATTATGGATTAATTGCAGGGGGGACACACCATGTTTCGGAACGCAGCGGAACTAGTGGCGCAAGCTAAAGAACAAAATGTAAAAATCGCAGAAATTATGATTCAATGTGAAATGGAAACAAGACGTATTTCACGTGAAGAAGTAATTGCTGGTATGGAAAAGAACTTAGTCGTGATGGAACAAGCAGTAGAACGTGGTATTCGCGGCGTGAAATCACCAACTGGTTTAACTGGTGGAGATGCTGTAAAAGTTCAAGCGTATATGAAGAGTGGAAAAGGCTTATCTGGAGATACGATTTTGGATGCAGTAAGCAAAGCTGTTGCAACAAATGAAGTAAACGCAGCGATGGGAATTATTTGTGCAACACCAACAGCAGGGTCTGCTGGAACAGTGCCAGGTGTACTATTTGCACTAAGAGAAAAATTGCAGCCTACACGTGAAGAAATGATTGAGTTCTTATTTACAGCAGGAGCTTTCGGTATGGTTGTTGCGAATAATGCTTGTATTTCTGGTGCGGCAGGAGGATGCCAAGCTGAAGTTGGTTCAGCAAGTGGAATGGCGGCTGCAGCTGCAGTTGAGATGGCTGGTGGAACACAAGATCAAGCAGCTACAGCGATGGCAATTTCATTAAAGAACATGCTTGGTTTAGTGTGCGATCCTGTTGCAGGACTTGTAGAAGTGCCTTGTGTAAAACGTAATGCAGCAGGAGCTGCGAATGCGATGATTTCAGCAGATTTAGCATTAGCTGGTGTAACGAGTACAATTCCATGTGATGAAGTAATTGAGGCAATGTTTAGAATTGGACAAACGATGCCAGTAGCACTTCGTGAAACAGCAGAAGGTGGACTTGCAGCAACGCCGACTGGTCGTCGCCTGCAAGAAGAGATTTTTGGGAAGAACAATAACTAAGTGTAAAAATAGAAAAAGGAGCTCAAGTTTATTTGAGCTCCTTTTTCTATTTTTCTTTTGTTAGTTGTTCTAATGTTTTTCCAAGATTATGTGATCGTTCCGTTGCCTGTGTAATACAAGAAATAAGTGCTTGTTGAAATTCATGTTCTTGTAATACTTCAATACCTGCTTCGGTAGTTCCACCAGGAGAAGTAATTTCCTTTCGCAAAATAGAAGGGTGCTTGTCACTTGCTTTTAGCATTTCAGCAGCACCAATCATCGTTTGAAGAATAAGTGATTTTGCAACATCTTCTTTTAAACCAATTTTTTTTGCAGCTTCTTCCATAGCTTCCACTACGTAATAAATATAAGCAGGTCCACTTCCGGATAATGCAGTGACAGCATGCATATCATCTTCCTCTACAACAGAGACGAGACCGATCGTTTCAAATAAAGATGTTGCAGTGCGAATATGTTCCGCTGTTGCATGTTTTGAAGGGGAGATAGCGGTAGCTGATTTTAGAATGGCTGCGGATGTATTTGGCATTGCACGAATAATTGGAACGTCTTTTTGAAGTAGTTTTCTAATTGAGTGAGTAGAAACACCTGCTAGTAATGAAATAATAAGCACGTTATTATTTATGTATTCTTTAAAAGGGGTAAGCGCCTCTGCAACATCCTTTGGTTTCATTGCTAGAAAAAGAATATTTGCATCAGTAAGTAATTCTTTTTTATTATGAGTACCTTTGACACCGTATTTTTTATGTAGCTCTTGTAATCTCGTCTCGTTAGAACGATTACTTACAGTAATTTGTTCACCTTTAACAACATTTGCATGTAACAAGCCACCAATAATAGCTTCAGCAATAGAGCCTGCACCGAGAAAGGAAATGTTTTGAATAGACATGATGTTCCTCCTTTAATTTTGGTTAGAAATTCTTATAAATGTACATACATTCGTTTTCTTATAGGAAACACCTCTTTTTATCTGAAAATAATGACAAATATATATAGAAGTTGTAAACTGAAGAAGTATTCATTTTTGAACCGGAAAGAGACAGGGGGGCTAAGCATGACGGCGATTCACCGAATGGAGATTCCTGTACCATTTGCAGTGGAAACTGTGAATGTGTTTTTAGTTGAGGGGGAGACATTAACATTAATTGATACAGGGACGAATACAGAAGAGGCAAGGAATGCGTTAGAAAGTCAATTAGGTGCATTAGGATATACGATAGAAGATATTGAAACAGTAGTCATTACGCATCATCATGCAGATCATTGTGGACTTTTAAATATATTTTCTGAGAAGACGAATATTATTGGACATCCTTGGAATGAGCCTTGGATCACACAAAATCCAGAATTTTTAAAGCGGTATCATGAATTTTTTAGAGAGACGGCCTTACAGTTTGGTGTGCCAGCAGCATTTTTGAAAGACGAGTCGTTATTGACGACGAGGACACTTAAATATTCTTGTAATAGATCGTTAACGCATACTGTGAGAGAAGGAGATCGTATTAATTCTTTGCCTGGATTTACAGTGCTTGAAACACCAGGCCATGCTTCTACTCATATTTCTTTATAT
>NZ_JAKUFY010000158.1:0-8539 GCF_022663675.1 Bacillus cereus group sp. BfR-BA-01355 | reverse complement strand
CCGTGATGAGCGTCTGTATCAATATATAAGACGCGTAAACCGTATTTCTTCTGAATATACTTCATTGCGATGGAGCTATCGTTATAAATACAAAAACCAGATGCTTTGCCACGGAAGCCGTGATGTAAGCCTCCACCTAAGTTAAGTGCGTGTTTTACTTTTCCGGAAAGAACAGCATCGACAGCTGTTAACGTACCGCCAACGAGCAATGCGCTTGCTTCGTGCATATTTGGGAACATCGGTGTATCTTCTGTTCCTAGTCCATATGTCATCGCAATTGATTTTTCTAACTTTCCTTCTCCAGCACGTTTTACCGCATTTATGTACTCCTCTGTATGAACGTAGGCAATCTCTTCATCTGTAGCCATCCGTGGTGAGATGATTTGAGAGGGAGAGATGAAACCACCCTTTTGTAATAAATCATACGTAAGTGTGACGCGCAGTTGGTTAAAAGGATGATCAGGGCTAAATGAATAGCCCCGAAAGTCATCCGAATAAATAAACGCGCTACTCATGCTTGCATCCCCATGATGTTCGGCCATAATACGCGATAGCCTTCTGCTTCAAGTGCATCAATCACTTTTAGAGGATTCATCGTTTGAATGCGGAAAACAAGTACTTTATCATTCTCATCTTTTGCTGGGTAGACGAGAACGCTCACGATATTTATTTGTAAATCACTAAAAATAGCAACGACTTTTCCAAGAATACCAGGTTCATTTTTTACTTGAATTTCAATTTGTGAACTCGGTTGATGTGCTCCTGTTAATTTTACTAACGTGTGCAGTACTGTAGATTCTGAGATTATTCCAACTAACTTCCCAGCTTTTGTAACAGGAAGACAGCCAATTTTATTTTCAAAAAATAAAGTAGCAATTTCCTCAACGAAATCGAGAGGGTGGCAAGTCATTACAGGATGTTTCATAATAAGTTCAAGCGGTTGCTGTAGCATATCGAGTGAAACTTGTTCATCTAGAATAGACGGACTTGCATCTCTTACATCCCGATCAGAAATAATGCCTACGACGTGATTATTTTGATCGACAATTGGAATGTGCCGAATTCCTTTCGTGCGAATCGTTCGGATTGCTGTTTCGATTGTATCGTTTGGATGTAGTGTAACTACATTTTGATTCATAATTTCTTCTACAATCATTCCAGTTGCCCCCTTTATTAATACATAAAACGATTGTGAAAACGTAGACGATCAAAAGCTTGAATAGAATCCGTATCAACGCGTTTACCGATGCGGACCATTAAACAGTTGGCGGGATGTGAACAAATTTCAGGATCGTCTGTAGCCATCCATTGTAACCCGCCGGCATTCATCATCTTTTCCATTACTTTTCGGTATTCCCAAACATTTAATCCTGTTTGTTTCAAATCCCAGTGCCAATAATATTCAGTCGTCAATATAATGTAATCTTCCATATAATCGTCCATCATAGAAACCTCTAGTAAGTTCTTTCCGACAGAACTCCCGCGGAAGGCTGGAACTACTTCAATTGCCCCAAGCTCAATTAAGTTTTCTATTTTTCCTTCTGACCATCGTTCAAGTGGATCAGGATATAAATATGTAACATATCCAACAATCATCTGGTCATGTCTAGCAATAATGAGTCGAGCTTCTGGTAATTTAGAAATTTCGACAATTGCTTTATATTGCTGTTCAGCAGGACGAAATGCAACTAAATCTGGATGAAATTCATACATTTCAAGATTATGTGTAGAGACAGGACCTTCAATAATTAAAGTGCCTTTCGCTGTTTTTAAGTTTCTAGCATTGTATATTTTTTTATGAATCAATGTATTGCTCACCACCTTGAGGGTTTGTGAATCTATTAATATCGTACTTTATAATATATGCGATGTGAATCGAATTTTGTCATTAAAAATTTGTCTAAAAACCAACAAATATACTGAAAATTTTAAATAATATCATTATAATAGATAATAGAATACATAGGAGGGGGATGTAAAGTATGAAAGTAGAAACGCTTCCTGTCATTAAAGGAGAAAATAATTTGCCGAATTATGATGAGGCATACGCGAATTTTAACTGGGAAGAGGTTAATAAAAACTTTACTTGGAATGAAACAGGCCGAGTAAATATGGCGTATGAGGCAATTGATAAGCATGCGAAATCCGATCGAAAGAATAAAGTAGCTCTTTATTATCAAGATGGATCGCGAAAAGAGAAATATACATTTAAGGAAATGAAGGATTTTTCTAATAAAGCAGGAAATGTCCTGAAAAATTATGGCGATGTAGAAAAAGGCGATCGCGTTTTTATTTTTATGCCACGTTCTCCAGAATTATATTTCGCACTTTTAGGTGCAGTGAAATTAGGAGCAATTGTTGGACCGTTATTTGAAGCATTTATGGAAGGTGCGGTTCGCGATCGTTTAGAAGATAGTGAAGCGAAGGTGTTAATTACAACGCCTGAGTTATTAGAGCGTGTACCATTAAATGATTTACCTGCTTTAAAAACAGTTTTTCTTGTTGGAGATAATGTAGAAGAAGGCGGTAAAACGGTAGCGTTCAATCCTTTATTTGAACAAGCTTCAAAAGAATTACATATTGAATGGTTAGGCCGTGAAGATGGTTTAATTCTTCACTATACGTCTGGTTCTACTGGTAAGCCAAAGGGTGTGCTTCATGCGCAAAATGCAATGGTTCAGCACTATCAAACGGCGAAATGGGTATTAGATTTAAAAGAAGACGATGTATATTGGTGCACAGCTGATCCAGGCTGGGTAACGGGAACTGCTTACGGTATTTTCGCACCGTGGTTAGTTGGAGCGTCAAATGTTATTTTAGGTGGGCGATTTAGTCCGGAAGCTTGGTATGAAGCACTGCAAGATTACGGTGTAACAGTTTGGTATAGTGCACCGACAGCGTTCCGTATGTTAATGGGAGCTGGACAAGACGCAGTTAAAAAATATGACTTATCACAAGTTCGTCACGTATTAAGCGTTGGTGAGCCGTTAAATCCAGAAGTAATTCGCTGGGGTATGAATGCATTTGGACTTCGTATTCATGATACGTGGTGGATGACAGAAACAGGTGGACAAGTTATTTGTAACTACCCTTGTATGGAAATCCGTCCAGGTTCAATGGGTAAACCCATTCCAGGTGTAAAAGCAGCGATTGTTGATAATGAAGGAAATGAAGTTCCTCCATACACAATGGGTAACTTAGCAATTGCGAAAGGTTGGCCATCTATGATGCGTGCAATCTGGAATAACCAGCAAAAGTATGAATCTTATTTCATGCCGGGAGATTGGTACGTATCAGGTGACTCTGCCTATATGGATGAAGATGGATACTTCTGGTTCCAAGGACGTATTGACGATGTAATTATGACGTCAGGTGAGCGCGTTGGTCCGTTTGAAGTAGAAAGTAAATTAATCGAGCATGCTGCTGTTGCAGAAGCAGGTGTAATTGGTATTCCTGATCCAGTGCGTGGCGAAATTATTAAAGCATTTATCGCACTTCGAGCAGGATACGAACCATCTGATGAATTAAAAGAAGAAATTCGTCAATTTGTAAAGAAAGGCCTAGCAGCTCATGCAGCGCCACGACAAATTGAATTTAGAGATAAATTACCGAAAACGAGAAGTGGTAAAATTATGCGCCGCGTATTAAAAGCGTGGGAGCTGAATTTACCAACAGGTGACTTATCAACGATGGAAGATTAAGAGAGGAAGGTCTGAACGAAAAAATGTTCAGGCCTTTTTTTATGTTATTATTAACTTATATATATAAGTTAACGGGGGTAGTATGATGAAAACAGAAAAAGAAAAGATGATACTAGGAGAAATGTATATACCGGCTGATCCAGTTTTAGTACAAGAAAGAGAGCAAGCACGTATATTAACGAGAAAATTAAATGATACGCCAGAAGAGCAATTGAAAGAGCGTAGCGAAATCATAAAAGAATTATTCGGAACGACAGGAGATAATATTCATCTTGAATCTTCTTTTAGATGTGATTACGGCTATAACATTCATGTCGGTGAAAATTTTTACGCGAACTTTGACTGTACGATTTTAGACGTATGCCCGGTAACAATCGGAGTGAACTGTATGTTAGCTCCAGGTGTTCACATTTATACAGCAACGCACCCGCTTGATCCGGTAGAGCGTATAAGCGGATCAGAATACGGAAAACCAGTTACAATTGGCGATAACGTATGGATTGGCGGAAGAGCAATTATTAATCCAGGTGTAACAATTGGAGACAATGCGGTGATCGCATCTGGTGCTGTCGTAACGAAAGATGTGCCTAATAATGTAGTAGTTGGCGGGAATCCTGCAAAGATTATAAAAAAACTAAAATAATATTTGAACGAAGTGCCTTCCTCGTCTGTATACATTTATGAAAGAATAGATGAGGGAGGCTTTTATATGTCTAATAAATTACTTCTTACTTTTGCTTTAATTGGGATTATAGTTGTATTTTCTTGTGGTCTTTTCTTACCGATACCAATTGGATATAGAGTATCAATGCTTACAGCTGGAGTTATAATGGGTGTTATGTTTTCAATCATTATTCCATTTGATAGAAAACATATAGTACGAAAAAAAGGGAATAAAATCGATTTTACAAAAACAAAAGTTTATTTTCGCTGGAATGTATTTGATACGATTTCTGTTTGTCTGGCATTGTATGCATGCATATGTGTGCAAGCGTTAAATACTTTAGTTGCAATGGGATTTACGATTCAAAACCCATATGTGCAATTTTTTACAAATCAATCACAATTGTGGATTTTTATTGCGATTGCATATTTAATTTCCCGTATTTCATTAACGTTAAAAGGAATAAAGGAGATCAAAAATCATGGCGCAGATTGGGATTGAGGAGGAGCTCATGCTTGCGTATCAAAGTGGAGATAAACAAGCGGGAGAAAGACTATATGTTTTAATCAAACCAGCGCTATACACATTTTTATATCGATTTAACCGAGATGAACAATTAAGTATCGATCTTGTGCAAGATACGTTTTTGACGCTAGAGCGTAAGAAACATATGTATGAACTTGAAAAAGGTAAAATAAAAACGTATTTATTTCAAATTGGTTATCGTCTTATGATTAATAAGTTAAATAGGAGAAAAAAGTGGCGTACGCTTTTGCCATTTTTAGTGCCGATTCCGGAAAAAGAATTTTCTCACGAAGATCGGCTTACAGTAAGAGAAGCAATTTTGAAAGTTCCAGAAGAGCAAAGAGCGGTCCTAATCCTTTCTTATTATCATGACATGCAGCAAAAAGAAATTGCAGAGATATTAAACATTCCGATTGGAACAGTGAAATCGAGACTCTATAACGGGATAAAGAAATTGAAACAATTGCTGGAGGTGGATGAAATTGAGCGAAAATCTCTTTAAAAGTGAATATAAATTAAAGCAACATTTAGATAGTGATCATGTAGAAATACCAGACTTTCCAAAAACGGTAAGTCAATTCGATCGATTAATCGGGTTTCTTGGTTCTCCAGCGAAAGATCCTGTGGAGGCGACCATTGGGAATGATTTATCGGTTGTGTTTCATGTATCGTTATTAGTTGGGGTTCCAATTCTTTCTCTTATTACGATACTCTTTATGGCGTTGTAAAGGATTGGCAAGGAGGGAAACCTGACCTCTATTTGACACGCCTATATAAATGATGGTATAAAGAAAAGTATATGAATAATTGAGCGTGGAAAGGGAGAAGTAGTGATCATTTCCCTGTTTTAGAGAGCTGATGGCCGGTGAAAATCAGCACATAGATGATCGCGAATTACGCCCCTAGAGCATCTTTTTTCGATTGAATTGTATTCAAAAGGGAAAAGACGGTGCTAAGCCGTTATGTAAATAAGGTGGTAGGCTTTTTTGCCTGCAACTAGGGTGGTAACGCGATAATCAAAATCGTCCCTTATTTGAAGGGGCGATTTTTTTATGTTTTCAACCTTCACGCCAGTAATGAACTTAAAGGAGAGTATGTAGGATATGGGTATTTTACAAGATCTTGAATTTCGCGGTCTAATTAATCAGCAAACAGATGCTGAGGGCCTTGAGCAATTATTAGAAAAAGAAAGCGTTAAATTATACTGTGGTTTCGACCCGACAGCGGATAGTTTACATATTGGTCATATGTTACCAGTATTAATGTTACGTCGTTTCCAATTAGCTGGCCACCAACCAATCGCACTTGTTGGCGGTGGTACTGGTATGATCGGTGACCCGAGTGGTAAAAAAGCAGAACGTACATTAAATACGAAAGATACAGTTGCTTACTACACAGAAAGCATTAAAAACCAACTTTCAAACTTCTTAGAGTTTGAAAACGTGGACAACCCAGCAACGATGGCTAACAACTATGACTGGCTTGGTAGCTTAGATGTAATTTCATTCTTACGCGATATCGGTAAAAACTTCGGTTTAAACTATATGTTAGCAAAAGATACAGTAGCATCTCGTTTAGAAACTGGTATTTCATTCACTGAGTTCAGTTACATGATTTTACAATCATACGACTTCTTAAACTTATACCAACACCATAATTGCCGTCTGCAAATCGGTGGTAGTGACCAATGGGGTAACATTACAGCTGGTCTTGAATTAATTCGTAAATCAGAGGAAGATGCGAAAGCATTCGGTTTAACAATTCCACTTGTTACAAAATCTGACGGTACGAAGTTTGGTAAAACAGAAGGCGGCGCAATTTGGTTAGATCCAGAGAAAACAACTCCTTACGAGTTCTACCAATTCTGGATTAACACAGATGACCGCGACGTTGTTAAATACTTAAAATACTTCACATTCTTATCTCATGAAGAAATTCTTGAGCTTGAAAAGCAAGTAGCTGAAGCACCAGAAAAACGTGCAGCACAAAAAGCATTAGGTTCTGAAATGACAAAACTTGTTCACGGCGAAGAAGCATTAGAGCAAGCGATTAAAATTTCAGCTGCACTATTCAGCGGTTCTGTAGCAGAACTAACTGCAAGCGAAATTGAACAAGGATTCAAAGACGTACCATCTGTAGAACGTACTGCAGAAGATACAGTATTAATCGACTTACTTGTAGAAAGCAAAATCTCTCCATCAAAACGTCAAGCACGTGAAGATGTAACGAACGGCGCAATCTACGTAAACGGTGAGCGTACACAAGCGTTAGACTACGTTGTAACAGAAAACGACCGCATCGAAGGTAAATTTACAATCATTCGCCGCGGTAAAAAGAAATATTTCTTAATTCGTTACTAATAAATAAAAAGCTTTGGGGAAATTCCTCAAAGCTTTTTTTGTTTTAATCTCCTTTTCGAGTTCATACGGAAATCACATGTAAGCGGTATGATAAACGTATAACAATTAGAAAGGAGTGGTAAAACGAAATGTCACTAGAAGCGTTGATTATTTTTTCTTTGCTAAATGCGGGTCAGCTTGCAGAGAATTCGAAGGTTGATATACATAAAGAGCAGAAAGATGCTTATGTATATGTTCAAAAAGAGGAAAATAAATAACTTTATTTTATATATAAACTTCAAAAGCCAATCCATTGGATTGGCTTTTTGTCAGGTTGTTGGAAAAAGAGCGTACATTTTTCTCTTTTAAACATTAGCTAAAATTTGATCATAGCACGAAGTAATAAGTGCTTCCAGATCTTTTAAGTCATTAACGTTATCAATAAAAATTCTACTCACTCCCTGTGATTTTGGGGCTTGTTCAACCACAAAATTAGGGCATAGCTGTTTCGTAGCTTCTAAATCGAGTCTTACAACTAAGGATTTTGCATCGCCATCAAGGAAGAGACGTATAAACCATTTTGTGATTACACGATTCATGATACAAAAATAACTAATGGTATCTTTATATTTGAGGTTACTGATATCTCTTTGATGCTCAGTTAAAATCTCTTTAACAATGTTAAATGCGGTTAGTTCATTTTCTGTAGTGAAAACTCTATCTGTTTTGTCTTCTTTGTTAATGTCTTCAATTATTTCGGTAGAAGCAGCTGCAACTAGGCTTGTTTCTATTTTCTCCGATGTTTTTGTTTCTTTTGGTGTTAAACCATCACTGATTATTTCTAATAGTGTTCGATTAATTGCTTTTTTAACGATTGGTCGGAATCGCTCTAAAACGTTATTTGTAATTCTAGTTGAGCTAAAGTCTCTAATTAGAAAACGAAGGAAGTCATCTGAAGGATTTTTAAATAGTTCTTTAATTGTAGAGTTTAAATTGGTCATATAAATAAGCTCTTCAGCATATTTTACGATTTCTTCAGCTTCAAAATTTTCTTTTGTAAAAGTTTCAATCGTTTCAATATCTAAATTAGTTAAATTATCCATGCTGAATGTGAAGAAAGGTTTTTCATCCATCACATTGTCATTTGTTAAATCAGTATAAAACTTGTATTCTACACCATTAGTTAGTACCCCTACTTTGACATCAGGTAAGGCATTGAAATATCTAGATAGTTGCGCATCGTGTTTAAGGAGATTTTCTGTTACAGATTTTGCCTCGATTAAAATAATTGGAACCCCATTTTTAAAAAC
>NZ_JAKUFY010000157.1:0-8819 GCF_022663675.1 Bacillus cereus group sp. BfR-BA-01355 | reverse complement strand
GCAGAGAGGTCACACCCGTTCCCATACCGAACACGGAAGTTAAGCTCTCTAGCGCCGATGGTAGTTGGGACCTTGTCCCTGTGAGAGTAGGACGTCGCCAAGCAACTAAAACACGAGTCAAATGACTCGTGTTTTTTCGTGTTTTATTTTATAATCCATAGTAATAAAAAATGTGTTTAAAGTATTCATATTTTGTTTAAATACAGGGGAATGTGGCTAGGATAGTGAATAAGCAAAAGAGTTGCAAATTTTATTAATACGTATATAATTAAAGTCAAAGATAGTCAAAGTCAATAAAGGTGGCGGATAAATGAGAAATATATCTGATATCATTGAGCAATATCTAAAGCAAGTTATTGACTTAAGTAATAATAATGTGATTGAAATCAAGAGAAATGAGATTGCGGATCGATTCGAGTGCGTACCATCTCAAATCAATTATGTAATCAATACCCGTTTTACGTTAGAAAGAGGATTTGTAGTAGAAAGTAAACGTGGTGGAGGAGGTTACATTCGCATTATAAAAGTCAAACTGCATGACGATATAGATATTATTGATCAAATGCTTCATATGATTGATCATAGCGTTGCGCAAGGGAATGCAGAAAGTATGATTATACGTTTAATAGAAGAGGGAATTATAACAAATCGTGAAGCGAAACTGATGTTAAGCGTAATAGATCGTTCTGTATTATCAATGGATGTTCCTTCTCGAGATGAACTTAGGGCTCGAATATTATGCGCAATGTTAAGAACACTGAAATATAAATAAATATAACTTTTGTAAAAGATTGATAACTAAGATAAAGCAGTTAAATATTGTAGAAGTTTTGAAAAAGAACATGCACTTTTATTTAAACGGATTCAGGAAAGCGAACAATCTAGTAATGTATGAAAAGTACCATGAGATAGAGCGTTCCTGTTGTAAAGGTGGGGATAGTGATGACTTGTCAAAACTGTAATATAAGACCAGCAACTTTACATTATACAAAAGTAATTAACGAGAAGAAGGCGGAAGTTCATCTTTGTGAGCAATGTGCAGAGCAAAGTGGCTATACGTCTTTCTTTCCATCATCGCAGTCTAACTTTTCATTTCATGATTTATTTGCTGGTTTATTACACGGTGAATCAACAATGTTTGAAGAAGGAAAAAATGGATTTTCAAATGCAGATATAGTAAGATGTCCAGATTGTAAGATGACATATGAACAATTTACAAAAGTCGGACGTTTTGGCTGTTATTCTTGTTACGATACATTTAAGGAGCATTTAAAGCCATTATTAAAACGCCTTCACGGTGGGCATACAGAACATTGTGGGAAAATTCCGGAACGTATAGAAGGAAATATCCACTTAAAGAAAGAATTAGATGAACTAAAACTTATTCTGAAACAATACGTACAGAAAGAGGAATTTGAGAAAGCTGCAGAAGTAAGAGATAAGATCCGAGGTCTTGAAATACAGCTTAGTGAGCATAGAGAGGGGGAATAGTTCTATGTCACTGGACAAAATTATGAACGAAGCAATTAGTCCATGGATGAAGGGGGATGGCCCTGATTCTGATATTGTTTTAAGTAGTCGAATTCGTTTGGCTCGTAACTTTAAACAATATCAATTTTCCACTATGCAAAACGAAGAAGAAGCTAAACAGATTCATGAATTATTCAAAAAGAAATTCATAAATAAAGCAGTAGGGTCTTTTGGGGAGTTTGGACTATTAAAGATGAATGAATTAACCCCTCTTCAAAGGAGAGTTTTAGTCGAAAAGCATTTAATTAGTCCAAATCTTGCAGGGACAGAATATGGAGCATGTCTACTATCAGAAAGTGAACATATTAGTGTTATGCTTAATGAAGAAGACCATATTCGGATTCAGTGCCTATTTTCAGGATTACAGTTATCAGAGGCACTTCAAAGTGCCAATCAAATAGATAATTGGATTGAGAAAGAAGTTGAATACGCTTTTGATGAATCACTTGGATATATTACGAGTTGTCCTACTAATGTTGGCACAGGGTTAAGAGCTTCTGTGATGATACATTTACCGGGACTGGTTTTAACAAAAAGAATTAGCCGTATTATACAAGTAATTCAAAAATTAGGGTTAGTAGTAAGAGGAATATACGGTGAAGGTAGCGAAGCGTTAGGTAATATATTTCAAGTTTCAAATCAAATGACGCTAGGAAAGTCTGAAGAAGATATTATTGCAGATTTAAAGAGTGTCATTCAACAAATTATACAGCAAGAAAAAATGGCTAGAGAATTAATTGTACAAAATTCAAGTATTGAACTTGAAGATAAGGTTTATCGTTCTTACGGCATACTAGCAAACAGTCGTTTAATTCAATCTGCAGAAGCAGCCAATTGCTTATCAGATGTACGACTTGGTATTGATCTAGGATATATAAAAGGTATATCGAGAAATATTTTGACTGAGCTAATGGTTCTTACGCAACCAGGTATTTTACAACAATACGCAGGTGGACCTTTAGGGCCAGAAGAAAGAGATTATCGAAGAGCAACCTTAATCCGTGAGCGATTACGTATTGAAAAAAACTAAGCGCAAGTAGGAGGCGATTTCTATGATGTTTGGAAGATTTACAGAAAGAGCACAGAAAGTGTTAGCTTTATCTCAAGAGGAAGCAATTCGTATTGGGCATAATAATATTGGAACAGAACATATTTTACTTGGGCTTGTACGCGAAGGTGAAGGAATTGCAGCAAAAGCATTAATTGCTCTTGGATTAAGTCCAGAGAAAGTTCAAAAAGAAGTAGAAGCGTTAATTGGGCGAGGAACAGAAGCTTCTCAAACTGTACATTATACACCTCGTGCTAAAAAGGTTATTGAATTATCTATGGATGAAGCGCGTAAGCTAGGCCATTCTTACGTTGGAACAGAACACATTTTACTCGGTTTAATCCGTGAAGGTGAAGGTGTAGCCGCACGTGTTTTAAATAATTTAGGTGTAAGTCTAAATAAAGCAAGACAACAAGTGTTACAACTTCTTGGAAGTAATGAAGCTAGTTCAGGTCATCAAGGTGGTTCAGCAACAAATGCAAATACACCGACACTGGACAGTTTAGCAAGGGACTTAACAGTTGTTGCACGTGAAAATCGCTTAGACCCTGTTATTGGACGCGGTAAAGAAATTCAACGTGTAATTGAGGTATTAAGCCGTAGAACGAAAAATAACCCAGTATTAATTGGTGAGCCTGGTGTAGGTAAAACGGCAATTGCAGAAGGATTAGCACAGCAAATTGTAAATAATGAAGTTCCTGAAACTTTAAGAGATAAGCGTGTTATGACACTAGATATGGGTACAGTGGTAGCTGGAACAAAATATCGCGGTGAATTTGAAGATCGTTTAAAGAAAGTGATGGATGAAATTCGCCAAGCAGGCAATATTATTCTATTTATTGATGAGCTTCATACATTAATTGGTGCAGGTGGAGCAGAAGGTGCAATCGATGCATCGAATATTTTAAAACCATCTTTAGCACGAGGAGAGCTACAATGTATTGGGGCAACAACTTTAGATGAGTATCGTAAATATATTGAAAAAGACGCGGCTTTAGAAAGACGTTTTCAACCAATTCATGTTGATGAGCCAAGTTTAGAAGAATCGATTCAAATCTTGAAAGGTTTACGTGATCGTTATGAGGCGCATCACCGTGTATCTATTACAGATGACGCTATTGATGCAGCTGTAAAACTTTCAGATCGTTATATTACAGATCGATTTTTACCGGATAAAGCAATTGATTTAATTGATGAAGCTGCTTCAAAAGTTCGCTTACGTTCTTATACAACACCACCAAACTTAAAAGAGCTTGAAGTGAAGCTTGAGGAGATTCGAAAAGAAAAAGATGCAGCTGTACAAAGTCAAGAATTTGAAAAGGCTGCATCCTTACGTGATATGGAGCAACGCTTACGTGAGAAGTTAGAAGATACAAAACGTCAATGGAAAGAGCAACAAGGAAAAGAAAATTCAGAGGTTACGGTAGAAGATATTGCAAATGTCGTTTCTACATGGACGCGTATCCCAGTTTCTAAACTTGCACAAACAGAGACTGATAAATTATTAAATTTAGAATCCATTCTTCATGATCGTTTGATTGGTCAAGATGAAGCAGTAGTAGCAGTAGCAAAAGCTGTTCGTCGTGCAAGAGCAGGATTAAAAGATCCGAAGCGCCCGATTGGTTCATTTATTTTCTTAGGACCAACAGGTGTAGGTAAAACAGAACTTGCAAGAGCACTAGCAGAATCTATGTTCGGTGATGAAGATGCAATGATTCGCATCGATATGTCAGAGTATATGGAGAAGCATTCTACTTCCCGTTTAGTTGGTTCTCCTCCAGGATATGTTGGATATGAAGAAGGTGGACAATTAACAGAGAAAGTTCGTCGCAAGCCATATTCAGTTGTATTATTAGATGAGGTAGAGAAAGCTCATCCGGATGTATTTAATATTCTACTACAAGTATTAGAAGATGGTCGTTTAACAGATTCTAAAGGACGTACAGTTGATTTCCGTAATACAATTGTTATTATGACGTCTAACGTTGGTGCCGAGGCGTTAAAACGTAACAAACATCTTGGATTTAATGTCCAAGATGAAAGCCGTGATTATTCGGATATGAAAGGTAAAGTAATGGATGAGTTGAAAAAGGCATTTCGTCCAGAATTCTTAAACCGTATTGATGAAATTATCGTATTCCATATGCTTGAGAAAAAACATATTCAAGAGATTGTAACTCTTATGGTAAATCAGTTAGTAAATCGCTTAAAAGAACAAGAAATCGAATTGCACTTAACGGAAGAGGCAATTTCAGCTATTGCTGATAAAGGATTTGATCGTGAGTACGGTGCTCGTCCACTTCGTAGAGCAATTCAGAAACATGTAGAAGATAGACTATCAGAAGAACTTTTAAAAGGTGCTATTGAGAAAGGACAAAAAGTTATCTTTGATGTAGAAGGAGAATCATTTGTCATTCATAGTGCGGAAAAGGTAAAATAAGTATAGACAAACAAAGAGGGCTACGCGATAGCCCTCTTTCTTGTACGAGAAGGATAAACGTTTATAGACGAAAGTGGAGTGAACTATAAAAAGATATGGCTAAAAAGAAAACGAAATTTATATGTCAAGAATGTGGTTATCAGTCACCAAAATATATGGGTAAATGTCCTGGATGTGGTCAATGGAATACACTTGTTGAAGAAATGGAGCCAGTTGTATTATCCAGGCGCCTTAATTACGCGAATGCAATTCAAACGGAAGTAACAAAACCAAGACGTCTTACCGAAGTAGAAACAAAGTCTGAGGCACGTATTGAAACGGAATTTCAAGAGTTTAATCGTGTGCTTGGTGGTGGAATTGTAGATGGGTCCTTAGTGCTTATTGGTGGAGACCCTGGGATTGGGAAATCAACATTACTATTACAAATTTCATCGCAATTAGCAGATTCTTCATATGATGTATTATACATATCGGGTGAGGAGTCGGCAAAGCAGATTAAACTTCGTGCAGATCGTTTGCATGTAAAGGGTAGCAATCTATTTGTTGTAGCAGAGACAGACCTGCAGCGTATTGCAGCACATATTGAAGAGATGAATCCAGCTTTTGTTGTTATTGATTCTATTCAAACAATACATTTACCTGAGGTGACGTCAGCACCAGGAAGTGTGGCACAAGTACGTGAATGTACAGCGGAATTAATGAAACTTGCAAAAACAAAAGGAATCCCTATTTTCATCGTCGGGCATGTGACAAAAGAAGGAGCGATTGCAGGACCTCGTATGTTAGAACATATGGTCGATGCAGTTCTTTACTTTGAAGGAGATCGACACCATACGTATCGTATTTTACGAGCTGTGAAGAACCGTTTTGGTTCCACGAATGAAATGGGTATCTTTGAAATGAAAGAGCTTGGTCTTGCGGAAGTTTTAAATCCTTCCGAAATCTTCCTTGAGGAAAGGCCGGTTGGTGTTGCAGGATCAACAGTAGTTGCTTCAATGGAAGGAACAAGACCGGTTTTAGTAGAAATACAAGCATTAATCTCCCCTACTAGTTTTGGAAATCCTCGAAGAATGGCGACGGGAATTGATCATAACCGTGTTTCGCTTATTATGGCAGTATTAGAAAAAAGAACAGGTTTACTATTGCAAAATCAAGATGCATATTTAAAAGTAGCTGGTGGTTTGAAATTAGACGAACCGGCAATTGATTTAGCAGTGGCTTTAAGTATAGCCTCAAGTTTTAGGGATAAATCTACGGCACCAACTGATGCAGTAATAGGAGAAGTAGGATTAACTGGAGAAATAAGAAGAGTATCAAGAATCGAACAACGTGTACAAGAAGCGGCTAAATTAGGATTTCAACGTGTTATTATTCCTAGAAAAAACTTAGGAGGATGGACAATTCCGGATGGGATTGAGGTTGTAGGTGTTTCTAATTTAGGAGAAGCGCTTCGTTTGACATTAGGAGGCTAGGCTATGGAAGAAAATAAGCAACGTGTCAAAAGTATGATTAATATTTTACAGCTCGTGGCCCCAGGAACACCACTGCGTGAAGGGATAGATAATGTACTTCGCGCACAAACAGGGGGGCTAATTGTTCTTGGATATAATGAGCAGATTAAAAGTATTGTGGATGGTGGTTTTCACATTAATTGTGCATTCTCTCCTGCTAGTTTATATGAATTAGCAAAAATGGACGGGGCACTTATTTTAAATGAAACGGGAAGTAAAATTTTAATAGCGAATGCACAGTTAGTTCCAGAGGCATCTATTGATTCTATTGAAACAGGTATGCGTCACCGAACAGCAGAACGTGTAGCGAAGCAGACGGGCAGCCTTGTTGTGGCCATTTCACAAAGACGTAACGTAATTACGCTATATCAAGGGAACTTACGTTATACACTAAAAGATATAGGGGTTATTTTAACAAAAGCAAATCAAGCTATTCAAACGTTAGAAAAATATAAGGCTGTATGGAATGATGGTATTACGAATTTGGGCATTCTAGAATTTGAAGAGGTCGTTACAATGTCTGAGGTAGTTCACGTTTTACATAGTGTTGAAATGGTACTGCGTATTAAAAATGAAATATTGAGCTATATTCATGAGCTCGGAACAGAAGGTAGGTTAATTCGTTTACAGCTTACAGAATTGCTAGCTGATTTAGAAGCAGAGGCAGCATTGTTAATTAAAGATTATCACCAGGAGAAAACACAAGACCATCATCAAATTTTGAAAAAGTTACAGGACCTTGCAAATACACAACTTTTAGAGGATAGTGATTTAGTTAAATTACTTGGCTATCCAGGGCAAACTAGTTTAGAAGAAAGTGTGACGCCAAGGGGATATCGAATTACAAGCAAAATCTCTCGTGTTCCGCCACTTATCATTGAAAATTTAATTAATCGATTCAAAACGTTGCAAGGAGTTTGTCGCGCGACGATTCATGAATTGGATGATGTGGAAGGAATTGGGGAAGTAAGGGCGAAGAAAATACGAGAAGGCCTAAAAAGAATTCAAGAGCATCTCTATATGAGTAGACACAATTAAGAATATTACATTGATTCCATAATATAACGACACTAGAACATTTTTGGTATATGATATGATATATTGGTAAATAAAACTATTTATAAAAAAAAACACGTCCGCTTTTGCATTCGGCGTTTTGATTAGCGAAACAATGGTTAATAATGAGTAGGAGGTGGTTGGATGTTAAAACGGATCGTACAGCTCTTCTTTCTAGTAATCGGGGGAGCGTTAGGGATTTACTTAATCCCAAAAGTTATTAATGTATTAGACATCGGTGCTGTTCCTTTATTGGAAGGATCGTATGTTCGTGCGATTATTGGTGCAATTATTTTATTTTTAACAACATTTTGGCTTGTAGATTATATTGTTCAACTTATTAAGCATATTGAAGAGGCTCTTGTAAAGGCGCCTGTAGCAGATGTTTTATTTGGTACATTAGGATTGATCTCTGGTCTTATTGTTGCATATTTAATTTTAATACCGATTCGTGAATTTACAATTCCGGTTATTAGTACGGTGTTGCAAGTGTTCTTCACTCTTTTACTTGGATATTTAGGATTCCAAGTAGGATTTAAAAAGAGGAATGAATTGCTAGGATTATTTACATTACCCCAACGCGGAGGTAAGAAGAAAAATAATAGCGAGAACGAAGAGGTAGAAGCAGAAAAATCTACGACTCATTGGAAAATTCTCGATACGAGTGTAATTATCGATGGACGTATTGCTGATATTTGCCAAACGAAGTTTTTGGAAGGAACAATTGTGATTCCACAATTCGTATTAGAAGAGCTTCAGCATATTGCCGATTCTTCCGATGCTTTAAAGCGTAATCGTGGTCGCAGAGGACTAGACATTTTAAATCGTATTCAAAAAGAGATGCCGATTCCGGTAGAAATTTATGAAGGCGATTTCGAGGATATCCAAGAGGTGGATAGCAAACTTGTAAAGTTAGCAAAAATCACCGGTGGAACTGTAGTAACGAATGATTTCAACTTAAATAAAGTTTCTGAATTACAAGGAGTAACGGTGTTAAACATTAATGATTTAGCTAATGCAATTAAACCAGTTGTACTCCCTGGCGAAGAATTAAATGTTTATGTTGTGAAAGATGGTAAAGAGCAAAACCAAGGTGTTGCGTACTTAGATGATGGTACGATGATTGTAGTAGAAGATGGTAGAGAGTATGTAGGTTCGCAACTTAATGTACTGGTTACTAGCGTATTACAAACATCGGCTGGTCGTATGATTTTCGCAAAACGTAAATTATTAG
>NZ_JAKUFY010000156.1:0-8882 GCF_022663675.1 Bacillus cereus group sp. BfR-BA-01355 | reverse complement strand
ATAAAAAGTTCCAAAGTAAACTAATAAATATTAGTTTATAGTTTCTTGCTTCAACAAATACGTCAAAGTGAAAGTTTAGACTTTCTTGTCCTTATACAAAAAGGGGAAGAGGTTAACTCCCATCCATTGAAGAGTTCGTTAAATTCCTATTTAACGAACTTTTGGATACTGAAATTCTATTTCTATTATAGTGGCAGCTTATTTGGTTTTTAGGTTTATAATTCATAGCTAGTTTAAGTTAAGTGTCTATTTTGAGTGGTCTATAAAGAATTAATCTTTTCGTGTCCTTATCAGCTCAATCAATTCTGGAAATAAAAAAGATTTTATAAATTTTTAGGTATAATTACCTTATATTTAGAAAATCCGAAAATATTAATTTTATATTTATGATATTTTAACTCTGTTACATTTATTGCGAATGACAAATATTTTTGAAGCGTAGAAAGATCTTATTTCTACGCTTCTTTTAATAAGTAGTAGATTTAGTGTTTTTTTAAATTTGTTATATAAGATTTTACAGCTTGCAATAAGAATTCTTCCTGTCTCATACCAGATTCCGCTGCCATTTGAACTACTTTTTGCTTGAATTCATGATCTGCATGAAAAGTTAATGGCTCTACATTACTTTTAAAGTAAATACCTTCTACATGTGGAAGGATCGTGCCAGATTTCATATGAGAATATAAGTACTTAATCTCCTCTTGAAACTGCAATGGATCTACTTGTAATACGAAAGGTTTAATTTCTAATCTGATAGTATCTGCTGAAATACTCAATCTCATATTTGTGATACCTAGCTCCTTATAAAATAAGTTTATTAAATTATAAGTAATGGAATTAAATAATTGAGGTTTTTTAAAGGAAAAAGATAAATACCCTCGTTTTGTAATTACCGCTTTTTTAATGAAAGGTTCAAAGGTGTAATCATGTTGTTTATAAGTGGATAGAGGGAAAATGTCTTCGTCCTCTGTAAGAATCTTGCCGTCTGCTCCATTGATCTCTATTACTCTAGCTGTTTTTCCGTTATGTTGATGTGTTAATAATTGATATAAGTATATATCTTCATCTTGAATCTTCGTAATGAATGTTTTTCGCTCTTTTGTTTTGGCTTTTTCATAATCAAGCATAAAAATTTCTAGCTCTTCCTCATCGATAAGATATACTTGTTTTCCTCTTTTTTCTACCATTGTTGCGGGTAATTTTCCAGATTTGATGTATGTAAAAATAGTAGATGGTGCAACATTAAGGATTTCAGCTACTTCTTTCGTGCTAAGGCCTTTAACCTCATTTTTATTTTTTAAACGTTCAATATCTTCTAAATAGAAAATCTTACTACCAAATTGCTTCCAGTTATCTTTATATACACATTCTATTAATCCATCTTTTTCTTTTTTTAAAATTGTTTGTACCGTTACTCCTAATAAGTCAGCTGCCTCTTTTGTCGTTACAGTAGGTTTTGTAATGAACAATAAATCTTGTGTCATGAAAGGACACCTCCATAACTATCGTTTGTTAATATTTTAAGTATGTATATATCATATCAGAATCTGATTTATATTTAAAATAAGAAATAGATTTTATTAAATATTGTATTCATTGTTATGGTTTGAAAATATTTTTCATTAAATTTATATGTTAATTAATCCTTATAGTTGTTTTTATTATAAAATCACTATGAATTTTAATTAGTTAACTGTTAAATAATATCTATTTGCTAATAAATTATAAAAAAATATAATTATAAGTAAATGAAGAAGAATGTAGCGTTCTTACAGAAAGAAAATGAAATATCATTTGTATAATTAATAGAAGTAAAATAAAATGATAATTATAAGTAATAAAGATAATTATATTCATAATCTTCAATAGGAGAGGTTAATTCGAAATATGAATAATAAATATGTAAAAGAAAATTTATCAATTATAAACAATCAAAGTGAGTATATAGATACATATGTAGAGAATATAAGAGATATCGTTCCATTTCTGCATAACAATAGTTATGTAGATAAGGTGGAAGAGAAGATGGAGGTTGCAGAAAAAGAGGGAAAGAGTAAATATACGTATTTAAGTGACATAGAAGTCATTTATCATTTCGTACATTTACAAAAAGATATGGATGAGAAGAAGAATAGAAAAGAGGATACGAAAAAGAGTTATATCTCAGAAATTGTATCATTTTGTCAGTGCATGGTGCAGCATGCAGAAGAATTTGAATTGAATGGGGAAGAGGTACAGAAAAAGGAATCTTTATTGAAAACATTGCAACCTTGGCATATTCGTAAATACAATTCTTGGTTGAAACGGGTAGAGAACGGTAGGAATGGTGACACATATGCAGTTGCAACACTTGCAAAGAAAACAGTGCTCATTCGTTCTTTTCTAAAACATCTTCATGTATTTTCTTATATTGAAAAACCTCTTCATGAAGAACTGCAGCGCGCAAATGTAAATGAACAGGATCGGCCAAATCGGGATCTATCCTATAATGAGGTTATGAAAATTTTAGGGTTTTATAAAGAAAGAGGACATTTAGTAAACTATACAATTTTACTTGCCCTGGCAAGTACTGGTGCAAGAATTCAAGAATTGTGCAACGCGAGAGTGAAGGATTTACATTATGACGGAAAGTACTGGTTAAAAGTTACTGGAAAAGGGGATAAAGTGCGTGAACTTTTCATTTCGGAACATTTATACCAGTGTATTTGTGAAATGAGGCGGAGAAGAGGATGCCAAACCGTATTGGAAAAAGGGGATGAGAGTCCGTTATTTATAAATCAAAGAGGAAATACTTATAACTCTAAAACACTATCGAATCAAGTAACAGATATGATAAAAAAGACAAACTTAGAGTTTTTACTGTATCGTGAAAATCCAGTAACAGCGCATACATTTCGTCATGCTTTTGCCATTATGGCAGTAGAACAGGGAAATGCAGATTTATATCATTTAATGCAAACACTTGGTCATGAAAATATACAAACCACTAAAATATATTTAGAAAAGCATATGAAACGTAAAAATAATGTTGGATCTTCTTTCGCTGATATGTTGGTTTAAAATTTATAACGTAAATAATCCCATTTAATTATATATTTTTTATATAATTAAATGGGATTTCTATTTATTCATTCATTCTTAAGACAACCTCTTTATAATTGAAATACGAAAAAATTTCTAAAATATATAAGTTGATCTACAGTGAAAAACAAATTAAAAATACTTAGAGTCAATTAGGTTTCATTTTTTTATCTTATTCTCTCCAAATTTGATGGACAAGATTTCTTTATAAATATAACTAGATACCACGTTAATTCTGAATTTTAGGTTTATCATAATAACTTAGATTAATTGGATTAAAAAAAAAGACAGTGTAAGTTTACACTGTCTCTTAATTTTTGCTGGGGAAAATTCAAAGTTAATCTTTTTTTTTAACGCCAAGATAGGCATTAGCAATAACTTAATATTTTAATGTGTATCAAAAATGGTTTTATAAGATCGTTACTACTTATATATTTTATTCTTAACAATCGCTTTTGTAATTACATTCTTCTACAGGCTTAGTTGCGTGTCCTTCATCATCTGTACACCATGATTGTGATTGGAAAGCTAAAAATACAGCTTCCCATTTATCAGTGTCTTTATAATGGAAAAGTACACCACCGTCTTGCCAAATACCATCATCCACTCTGAATTGTTCTACATTTCCTTGGTTCATATGAACATCATGAATTCCAGGTGGGATCTCTTCACCGTAAGCATACATATCGACTTTGGGATTATTTGCAGATGTTTTCATGTAATTTAAAAATTTGTCTTGTAAGTCGTTATCTTCTCCAGGCACAGTTACTGGAAGAGGGACTAATTTACAGCGATCAAGTAAATTGCCACGAATATAATCTAGTGCAATTTCTCTGTTGTTACGAGTGATTTTTGTGAAACCATAATTTAAGTTAGGTAGATTTGTAATTTGTTCGGAATGAAAATTTTTACCTGCATAATATAATAACTCGGATGGTCGTTTTTTTGATTTTACATTAATAATAATTTCGTATTCACGGTTATTATTATCTGAGACATTAACTGTAAAATGGGGTGTCCTATCATTATTATCAGGAGGGGTATACCCTACAACTTTCCCTTTTAAAACTCCATACTTTTTTAACGGCAATTCTATCAGCTCCTAAAAATTTATTTAATCAGAATGTAGTATTATCCGTATCTTATTTTTTATTAAGAATTTATAATGAAAAATTCATGAATAAAATATTCAAATATCAGCTCATAATATATATGGATTGAAAATATGTACATATAACAAATGTAAAAGAAGTAATTAAAATAATATTTGTTATTCTATCAACGGTTCTATCATTACGGCGTGTAAGGAAATGTAAAATGAAAATACCTTTACATAGGCGGACCAAATAAAAAAATTGTAAAAGGGTTAAGAAATAAATGCATGGCCCTAATTTTTATAATCATAAAGGGAATTTATAATCTAGTTTATATATTAATCGATAAAAACTTGAGTAACGTTTCCTTATAATCAGGAGGTTCTGTGTTATGGTACAAGAATTATATACTTATCGTGCAGGAAAAAAGGTTTTACTTCAAAAACGAGAAAATCAATTTGTAATTAGAACAAGTCCTGATAATTTAAGGGAAGTACATAAAAAATCAGAGGTTGAACAAGTATCTCCAGCATCTTTTCGTATTACAACAGATGAAAGTAACCTTGAGGATTTGATGAATGCTGCACGAGAAATAGCGCCTGCACATCATGCATATTATCGTATGGAAACAAACGATGAATTTCTTATTACAGATCGTATATTTGTAAAGTTTCGTAAAATATATTCTGAAGAAGAGGTTATTCTTTTCACTACACGTTATAAATTAGTATTACTACAGAAATATGATGATTATAATTATCTGTTTCAACTTACTAATGCTACTGGTATGAATCCGATCAAATTAATTGTTAAACTTATGGAAGAAGAAGTAAATGTAGAAGTAGCAGATCATGATTTAAATCATCGGATGCATATGTATGATTTGGAAATACCGCATGATGAATCGTATTCTAAGCAATGGCATTTACATACGCACTTTCGAAATGCAGAATATGATTTGCGTTCTTCCACAAGATGTGAAGATGCTTGGAAATTGCTTGGTCATTTTGGCAGTGAAGAAGTTGTTATAGGTTTTTCAGATGATGGATGTAAAGTAGATCATCCAGATTTTAATTCAACTAACAAATTTGCTAGCTATGGATACTTTAAAAATGAACGACTATTTGTAAATACGGATAGTGACTTTCAAAAACAACAAATGTATATAACTTGTAAAAATCATGGTACTTCTTGCGCTGGAGTAATTGCAGCAGAAGTTGATGCACAGTTTACAGTAGGTGCAGCACCAGGTTGTCGGCTTTTACCTATAAAATGGGAATCAAACGAAGAAGGTTTATTTATAACTGATTCAAAATTAATCACTGTTTTAAACTATATTGCTGATAAGGTAGATGTTTTTTCAAATTCATGGGGAAGGAGTCCTGAAAGAACATGGCCTATTCAAGTCTTGGAGAAAATCACTGAATTAACAAAAACGGGTGGAAGAAGACGTAAAGGCATTGTTTTTTTGTGGGCAGCAGGGAATGAGAATTGTCCAATTGAGCATAATGCTTTGGTTGATGTACCGTATACTGATGGATGGGAAAATGGTTCATGGGTAGGTGTAATAAAAGCTAAAAATTTTCATCACTCTTTAGTTAGTATTCCTGGTGTCATGTTTGTAGGAGCACTCAGTAGTCTAGCGCAAAGAAGTCATTATTCAAATTATGGTTTTGGACTTTCAATAACTGCACCTAGTAGCAATCTGCACGAATATTTTCGAATGCCTGTTAAAGGAGTACCAATTACGACAACAACTGGTTCTATCCCAGTTTTACATGGGAATTGTATACCAGAAAATGTAACAAGTCGTTTTGGTGGTACTTCCAGTGCAACTCCCTTAGTAGCGGGGATTGCGGCTTTAACTATTTCAGCGAATCCACATTTATCAGCTTTAGAAGTGATTTCTATTTTAAAAAGCACAGCATCTAAAAATTTGAACTTTGAGGGTTATTCAAAGACACCACCAAGTTCATTTGATATGGATACATCGTGGGACATTTCACCAATTCAACCATTTGATAAAGGTACATTTATTAATATTGGAAGCAGTGATGGGACATGGAGTCCATGGTTTGGACATGGTAGAGTGGACGCATTTGATGCAGTGAAAGAAGCTTTGAAACGTAATTAATGTGCATAAGATAATCCTTTTATTAAGTAGTTGAATTCGCAGTGAAAGAGGCAATAAAAAGATTTGATGCTGTAAGTTATAAGAAGATAATTTTAATTAATTAGGGGAAAGTAGATCAATTACATAGAGCGAATGATTTGCAAATTCATCTTTCGTGTGTAACAGATGATTTATATGTAGAAGTCATTGACATTCCAGTAGTATATTTACAACATATATCTTCATTTGGAAGAGATTATAATACGTTGACAGTTAATTATGTGTGGAAATTAAATGAGAAAATAATTTTTAATAATCTAAAGCTTTTTTAAGATAAAATGATAAAAGATCGTAAGTAAGTAAGTAAGTAAGTAAGTAAGTAAGTAAGTAACCGGATCCTTAACGTATAAGGATCCGGACATATAATATATAAACTTAAAATTTTTCTATGTGGGTTATCCTATCGCAATTGAGTTTGGGTCTGGAAATACTCTCTAAATGAAAACCCTAATTTCTTTACAGTTCAAATGAGAGAACTTGGAATATTAAAATATTCAATTGATCTACATAAAAAGTCTAACCAAATAATTTGTTTTGGATAAATTGAAAATTGTGCATGCGTGTATAAAGAAATACGATTGCTTCATACTAATTTTGATTGACTTTAATTTATTAAATCCTGTTGAAGGAGGAAAGTACATGGACAAGAAACAGCTTCATAGTGGAGGTTTTGTACCAAAATATCAGCTTGAAAAATTAGCGGAAAAGGGGAATGAAGAAGCAAAGAAAACACTTTTGCAAATGCAGCAAATTGAAGATAAAAACAAATGCCATAAAAAGTGAAAATATTGAGGATACACCTACTTTAACACATTTTTAAACTAAACGAGGGGATATATGATAACTAGATTTTATGCAGGAATTGTTTTGTGAGGGAGCGGAGCCCCCAGTTAGTAATGTAAACGTAAAAATTTTATAAAAAGATATTGAAACTTCATAATTAATTAGAAATCATTGGGCAAACATAACTAGGGGAATTTTGTAGAAAAAGCCTTTTTGGATTTTAGTTAGAAATTATAACTATAAATTAATATACATAGATTTTGATTTAATGTAGATATGAAAAACGGTTATTACAGTGAAGAATACCTACTAGTTTACTTGTTTTTAATAAGATAATATTTTTTTATCGATAAAATTTTGTATCTACTTTGGAGATTAAATAAATTATTTAGTTTGATGAGATTCAAACTTTTACAGCCCTTCCCGAACGAGAAAGCCCCTCGCCTTTAGGCATGGGATGAAAGTGAGGTTGGATAAGGAGTGCACTAAAAACCGCAAGGTTTGTGGCACTCTAAGTATCCAAAATGTTGGTATCTTTTATTTTTTTATCTTTCATGTTGCAGTTTTGTTATCCAACTGATACAATGCGAACATGATGAATGATTATAGAAGAACCAAAACAACCGTGTCATTAATTAACTATCATTTTGTGTTTTGCCCGCGATACAGAAGAAAGATTTTTCTTAACACAAAAGTAGAAGAACGTTTCAAGGAGTTGGTTCAAGAAATATGCGGAGAATTGGATATTTCTATTGTTGCAATGGAATGCGACAAAGACCACGTTCACTTGTTCTTAAATACACCACCAACACTTAGTCCTGCTGATACAATGGCAAAAATTAAAGGAGTGACATCAAAACGTTTGAGAGAAGAATTTCCACATCTTCAACACTTGCCGAGCCTATGGACGCGTTCTTATTTTGTTTCTACTGCTGGAAGTGTATCAAGTGAGACAATAAAACATTATGTTGAAAATCAAAAAACGAGGGGGTGAAACTTGTGCCACAAACCATCACGGTTAAAGTTAAATTGCTTCCAACAAAAGAACAAATCATGCTATTGGAACAAAGTAGCCACGAGTATATAAAAGTCATTAATGCTCTTGTATCTGAAATGGTTGAAGCAAAGAAAAGCACGAAGAAAAGTACAAAAGATATTGAGGCCAATATCCCAAGTGCGGTGAAAAATCAAGCAATTAAAGATGCGAAAAGTGTGTTTTCTACAAAGGTGAAAAAGAGTAAATACAAAATCGTTCCGATTCTAAAAAGACCTGTTTGTGTATGGAATAACCAAAACTATTCATTTGACTTCACACACATTTCAATTCCGTTTATGGTAAACGGAAAGTCAACTCGTTTAAAGGTTCGCGCTTTATTAATCGAAAAATATAATCGCAATTTCGAATTGCTGAAGCACAAGTTAGGTACACTTCGTATCACGAAGAAATCTGCTAAATGGATTGCTCAAATATCTGTCACGATTCCTACAAACGAAAAAACAGGAACAAAGATTTTAGGAGTAGACTTAGGTCTCAAAGTTCCTGCGGTAGCCATCACAGATGATGATAAAGTTCGTTTCTTCGGGAACGGTAGGCAAAACAAATTTATGAAACGTAAGTTTCGCAGTGTTCGCAAGAAATTCGGAGAAGCTAAGAAACTGAATGCCCTTCGTCAACTTGATGATAAAGAACAAAGATGGATGCAAGACCAAGACCACAAAGTAAGTCGTGGAATCGTTGATTTTGCAACGGA
>NZ_JAKUFY010000155.1:0-8948 GCF_022663675.1 Bacillus cereus group sp. BfR-BA-01355 | reverse complement strand
ATAGACTAAATATTTTTTAAGAATCACAATCAATGTTTTATATTAAAAATAGAACCTTATAATTGAATTATAAAGTTCTAAACCATATTTAAATTTAACTACCAAGTTTACTCCATGTGAACGACTCACCACATAGCAAATGGTGATGTCAGAGCTTCTCAGTTCCACGACGAAAGTAACCTTTCGCCTCCCTGAGTGTTAATGCTGGTTGTTCCACTCCTAAATGTCCAACGCTTAGACGCTCTTTTGGTACGGTTGGTATTTTAGGAAACTTTTACGTATTACTAACCTACAGCCCTAAAATTTCTACAATCTGACGAGCTTTAGTATTATCAATATAATAATGCATCTCTAACCCCTTTCTTTCTGCACGGAGTACGATTCCTCTTAACTTTGCTAAATGTTGTGAAACAGTGGATTGTGGAAGTTTTAATACTTCTGTTAACTGTGTTACATTGCACATTTTATGATTCATTAATTCACTTATGATTTTTAATCGAACCGGATGTGCCATTACCCTTATTACATCTACATCTTCTTCGCGAATTTTAGCTAGATCATTATTAGATATTACTGTTAACATTTCACATTCTCCTTTATTATTAATTTCTATTTTCCTATTATCCTTATAAGTAATACTTATAGATAATTACAATTTGTCCTGTTGAGAAAATATATTCTTCCTCAATACAAAAAAGACACCTATTCCGAAAATAGTTTTTACTGTTCCAATGAATTGGTGTCTTATAATTTTTTGACCAAACTATATTTATTCATATTATAATCTATACATGACTTTGAATGATGCTTTCTAAGAAAAAATAATACTTCCACTCCTCGTTTCAAGATAACTTTAATCAAGATATTTTCTTTCTCATATTGCTAAACCTATAAGAACCCTCTACTCATCTCACCTTTTACATCATATATTATTTATTTCTCAATACAAAAATATGGAATAAAAATCCCAATAATGGTAATGTAAAGGTATCTTCAGTTGTTAACTGTCATCCCTTTTTAAAAGCCCTGTCTTTAAAAACAGGGCTTTTAAATTTACTCAATTAAAAATATCCTCGAACTAAACTGTCTATTAATTATAAACCTAAAACTTCAATAAGCTGATGTAAAAAGACATGAAACTCTAAACTAAAATTTTTTAAATCTATATAATATACATTTAATCTAATGTTAAACCAAATAAATAAATAAATTCGAAAGAATATAATTTATTTAAAGAAAAATCCCCAAAAAGATAAATTTTTAGGGATCAGATGCATTATACGTATATACGGTTTACCACTTGTTTTATTTTCTGGTTGATATTTTTAATTAAACGAATTTCTTCTGCTTTTAGTTCAGTTGATTTCACGTTAGGTGAATACCCTACTTCCACGACCAATTCTACTGCAACTGTATCTTTACAAGCCCATTTACCGAAGTGTAGGATTACTTTTTCTCAACTTATTTGATTTAGTACATTTACTAAAATATCTATCAAAAGCATGTATAAATCACTTGTTATTATAAAAGAGTATTTTTTATAGTTAACTTTTGAGTATTAAACAATACTATTCTAGACTGATAACCTTTGAATCTTACATATTTGTCAAAGAAATAATCATCGTGGCCCCTAATTTAATGCTCCATCATCTCGTGGGCAATATCATGTCCATCCATATCCGATGGGTAGTAGGTAGGCCAGTGTATGACTTCATCCAATAAAGCTTCACGATTGTCACCCCAATACAAGTGGTAGTGACCAGCTTTATTCGGATAAATACCATGATCACTAAATTGAATATACTGAGGAACTCCTTCTGTTTTTTCTGCTAGTTTAAATATGTATCTTACACCTCTATTCCCTGCATCATATGTCAGGATTTCGTACCCATCATAGATATACTCACCAGAATTTCCCTCTTTGTTTTTGTAGAATGTTACAGTATTGCCTTGAATCACGATACGGTTAACATCTGTTTGATACCCTTCATTATAATAATCCTTATATTCTTTAGCTGTCATTTTACCTTTATGTTTCGCTTTATAAGCAAATACCTCATCAAGCGTTCCATCTTGTAAATATGGATATACAGATTGCCAGTCTCCTTTCCAATCGGAGAGTGATCGATCCTTCACTTGGTTGTCTTCGAAATACCCTTCATAAATTTTTTCTATTTCTTCATCATGAGCATCACTATGATCATGACTGTGATCGTGTTCATTTTCGTGTGTATGACTTTCAGATGTTTGCTCTTGCTTTTTAGATGAACTTGAAGTCTGACAGCCTACTAATACTAACATTGAACTAATAGTTAATATACCTACCTTCTTTGTAAATGCAATTTTCATTATAAAACCTCCATTTAAATCGTAATGATTACGATTTAAATTATACATATGTCTGGTGCAAACATCAACGGAAAAATAATCCAATATTAATAAATAGATTATCCTATTTGTAAATCTTTTGAGACTATTACAAGTATGATGCAAAAGCTTCCGGACAATTGGAATAAGTCTATATAACCTCTTAGCTTTTCATTCTAATTTCTACTGAATATCATCTGAATTTGATTCATCAACTATTTCAAGTGCAGTTTTTTGAATATACTCATGTGCTATATGAGCTGAGTTTCTTGTTTGAAATCCTATAATCGTATTCCGATTTTCATTTTTAAATTCTTCCCTTGTTTATGAGAGCGCTTTGTAGAATTACCTAAAGCTTTTATTTTTCGGAGGGATTTTTATTAATGAACTGACCTTGCCAGGTATACGTTATTTTTACTCCATGGTGTTGAGAATCTGTTGTTTGAAACGCCTTATTTACTTCTTCAACTTTATTTGGTACGTATTTTTCTTTTAACTCTAATACACCATAAACGATGTTATTATAAGTTAACTTTACTTTTTCTGTAACAACTAGTGTTATAAAGATACTCCAAACAGATTCATTGTCTTATTTTGAAAGCCTCCCGTTAAAAGACTATACGCTCCGTTTGAAATTAATGCCAAATCAGGTAGTAGCATTGTATAAATTTCAATTCAATGAGTAATAGTAGAGACATCAAAATTAAGATCAATCCGACTAATTAATTTACCTCCTGAGGAATTCCTAAAAACAAACATTTTATATCTCCCCATAAAATGTTTGTTTCACTTCCTTGAAATGAAACATAAAATAATTCAAAGTACTTTATGTTTGAACAGATTGTTGTTTTTTCATGAATATAAGTAACATAAATACAGTTATTATTGAACGATAAATATGAAATGACGCTGTTAATTCACACCTAGATGCAAAACCTTTCCCTTGAAATACAGGCGTAATCTCAAGCTCTGGTATATCAATAATATGCATATATTCTCCAGCAACTCCGACAACCAGTCCTTTTATTGACCACGCAAAACCTGTTATGATTCCAGTACTAGCTGCGTCCCCTGTTCCAATTTGTGAATGCCATCTCCATTGATTGATTTTAACTTTTTTTAGATTTTTTTTAAGTACAGAATGAATCTCTTGCAACTTTTTTACTATCTCTCCAATACTATCAATCTGTGCCATTACTTTATTTTCAATACCGCCCTCTTCTTCTGCTTTTTCAATTTTTTGTCCAGTCTTTTTTTGCTGCTTTTCTATTCTTTCTAATACATCAAACGTATATTTAAATTTCCATATTTTAACTTGTAGTAAACATTGTTTCTCTATTTCTGTATATAAGAAAGTAACTTTCAAAGATATTTTCAAAAACAACATAAACAAAATAATCAATAACAGAATCCCGATCCCAATTACAAGCCACTTCATGCTTATCATCCTTTCATTCCATATCCATTATTGACATCACAATGAATATTATACAAATTCTTAAAATTGCGTATAAGTAAGCACCTTTAAATAATAAAAGCCTTGTGGCGTTCTATATTAAAATTTTTGTTGTATAATCTAGATACATATAATGAAATAGCATGGTAGAATGATGATCGTTAGAAAGAACAAAAAGTGCACGAGTTTTGAAATGCTACTATTATAACTAAAAACACCTCTTACTATCGTATTTAATTAAATACGATAGTAAGAGGTGTTTTTTTGCTTGTTCTATTCCATTTAATCACGCTTCATATTGTTCTACTCCAATTAGGCTGTTTGATAACAGTATATTAATGATAACGCCTATATTGGCCTATTATTGATTATTGTTTTCGCGAATTTCTTCGGAAGGTTCTTCCGTCGGATCTGGCTCATCTTCATCAACACCATTGCAACCACATAACAAACCTACAGATAAAACAGTAGACATAAAAGCAAGTAAATATTTTCTTTTCCTCACGGGATTATTCCTCCTTTCAGTTAAATATTTATGCTATTATCATCTACTTTTAAAAAAAGAATATGCTGAAGTTTTTTCAGTATTTTTTCCCATACATCCAATTAGAATTAAATATAATTATTGAAAAGGTAAGATTTTAAGATATCTGTAAGCCTATCTTAAAATGGAAAAGGGAGTAAACAATCATAATTACTCTGTATACGAAATTGTTTTTTTTTCAAATACTTTAAGCAAAAAACTTCAATAGGAGTGAAAAAATTGATAAGAAACAAACGTATAGTGATTCACCTATTTTTATTATTGGCTGTTATCACTGTTTTTATATGGTCTGTTATTAACCCTGCAAAATACTCGACATGGGCAGCAGAGGCTATTCTTGCTATTTTCGGTCTATTCATTATAATTGCAACGTACAATAAGTTTCGTCTCACCACTCTCTCTTATATGATTGTTACAATCTTGTCCATTACAATGTTTGTCGGTGGACATTACACATACTCAGAGGTGCCTCTTTTTAATTGGATACAAGATGTTTTTGATTTAAAACGAAATCACTACGATCGATTTGGACATTTGATAAAAGGCTTGTTTACCATTGTGATAAGAGAAATCTTATTACGGAAAACCCAACTAACTGAAGGCCCTTGGTTAGTTACGATTAGTATAAGTATTTCACTTGCTATTGCTGCATTATACGAAATCATTGAATGGTTAGCTTTTCAACTAGCAAAGGGAGGAAAAGGGGCAAAAGACTTTTTAGGTATGCAAGGCGATATATGGGATGCACAATGGGATATGTCACTTGCCTTAGTAGGCTCGATTCTTGCGTTACTCACCCTTTCGACATTACATAACCGACTATTGAGAAAGAATTGATAAAATTCCAATCTAATAATACATAACTTATTAGTTCCATTTTGATTTTTTTATAAAACTATTTCTCGTATTTCAGAAAAAAACTTAGGTAATATTAGGACGTTCCGGTTTAAAAATCAAGAATTATTAGTATAAGTTGGAATCATAAATCCCTATAAAATATCGCATCATAAATTATGTGAAATTGAAACGAGTGTTTCTTTTTACGATATTTTACAAAGGGGACAAAAAATGAATATGCTTAAATTTTTGATGTCATTATTCAATTCTAAAAAAATAACTCAACAAATGTTTGAGTTATTCGGAAATAAAAAGAAGAACAATAAAGGATGGATTTGGGCTTCTTTACTAGGATTAGGAACAGTTTTTGGTGTATTAGCAACACGTAATTCAAGTATGATAAGACCTATAAAACATACGTTCCAAGGTTTTCAAAATAAAACAAGAACATTTATTCCATCCAAAGTAAACTTGGCAAATATGGAGTTTGCTGATGAAATTAAGCCTAACACACAAAAGAAACAAAGTAATCCAAACTAATAACTGTCACTATTAAAAGACAACAACTCCATAAAAAACAGATAGCCGGTTCCTTGTTTTACAGGAAATCGGCTAATCTGTTTTAATACGTATAATTTTCTTTTTTTGATATGGTGATCCGAATTAACTTTTCAACATCTCCACTTGTTAATTGTTATGTATCTTCCTTTAACTCCTACCTTCATTATCCATTAGGTTTATAGGTTGCTTTTTCATCTTCAATTTTCGAAATCTTCTGTTTCCGCAATTTCATCACTAATTGATCTACTGTTCATTATAATTTTTTAAGTTAAAAACAAAACTTATACCGTTATCCTTTTGAAAATATTAATTTTAAATCTCTTTTAAATTTGAGATAATACTTTATGATGTAAGAACTTCTTTAGGCACCTTAGAATGAGTATAAACAAACTGCTCAATCATTTGATTTAACTCTGTAGGCGCTTTTGTTGGTATTTGATGTTTTGCACCAGGAATAAATCTTAATTCATTACATGGCAATTCTTCATGTAGTAAGTTTGCGTGACTATAAAAAGTTTTGTCATTTTGTCCATAAACCAATAACATAGGTAGATGAATACCTTTAAGACGATTGGTACATTTGTAGTGCAAACTATAACGATAATATTGTTCGATATTTTTTGCATTACCTTTCCGAGCTTCTCGAAACATTTTTTTGAATAATTTTTTTGTATTAGAGTTCCCCCATGAAATGGCAAATGCTAAAAATGAAATTGCTCTTGCTTTCGCTAATTGGACTCCAAGAGAAATTTTATTTTTTAAATATCCTTGACGCACTTCTGACATTCCACCTATTAGAATTCCCCCTAAACTATTTTCAGGATATGTTAATAAAAATTCCAAGGCAACTGAGCTTCCTGTTGAATACCCACATACAAAAGACTTTTTTATTTCCAAATAATCCAGTAAACTCTTCATATCTTTAGCAATTAGTGAATACGTAATTGGCTGACTTGAACTCTGACTGTTTCCATGTCCTCTAACATCAAAAGCGATTACTTTAAAATTTCTAGATAACTCTTCTATCTGATATTCAAAATTTTCACAGGTAAGTGTAGGTGGGTGAATAAAAATGATAGGAGTCCCTTCTCCTTTTACTATGTAGTAAAGGCTACATCCCTCTACATTTAACTTTGGCATATATTGAATCACCTCAACAATTTATAATCTCTTAATTAAAGCTACTGATTTCATAAGTATATCACCCTTAATAATTTGTATAAAAAGAAAGAAATATACTCATTTCCTATTTTGTTAAAGGATTCATTATTCATTTCTCTCTTCGTAAAACATAAAATGTTCAAAAAAGTTCATTTTGATTAGCGAAACATTTTAGACAGATATATACTTGTTTCATTAGTCACTTTTGGAATAAAGCTTTTAATACTTTTTATTTCTGCATAGCTTTCCTCAACGCGCTTATACTATAACTGTAACTTAAAGTCACAAACTATTACTCGGTACACGTGGACTTCCGTTTTATTACACGTAGTTAGTTTGCTTTGTTGCATAAAAGGAAGCTCATTAAACCTTCTACACCTCTAAAAAGTATCGGGTAATAGAGTATAGTATTATGGTATCAAGTAAGTAATATTAAAAAGGTGAATGATATGAAAAGATTTCTAACTTTGTATGCCTTATCTTTAATTTTAGCGGGATGTTCAGACAAACCACCCTCTCTTATAAAGAATGAATTACAAGTTAAACATAAAGATAACAAATTGACTCAAAACACAACACATTCATTTCAAAAAAGTAAACCTTTACAACCATCTCCCACTTCAGCCACTAAAAAAATCATTCTAGATGTGCCGCTTATTTCGCAAAAACCAGAATTAAAATATGGATGCGAAGTTACAAGTTTAGCGATGGTACTACACCATGCAGGCGCTAAGGTTAATAAAATGGATTTAGCTAGCGAGATAAAGAAAGATCCTACCCCACTGTCTACAAATAAAAGTGGAGACATCATTCAATGGGGAGATCCTAAAGAAGGTTTTGTTGGAGATATAACTGGAAAAAATAAGGGATACGCTGTCCACGTTCAACCGTTACAAGAATTAATGGAACGTTATCTGCCAAATCGTACAGTAAACTTAACAGGAAAATCTTTTAATACTGTGTTAGCTCAAATTAAGCTCGGTAAACCTGTAGTAGTATGGACTACAGGAGATTATCGCCTTCCAGATAGATGGGAATCTTGGAAACATGATGACAAAAAAATTACAGCTCCTTTGGATTTACACGCTGTTGTTATTGTAGGTTTGGAGGACAAATACATTTATATCAATGACCCATTAAC
Source organism: Bacillus cereus group sp. BfR-BA-01355 (assembly GCF_022663675.1). Lineage (NCBI taxonomy): Bacteria > Bacillati > Bacillota > Bacilli > Caryophanales > Bacillaceae > Bacillus > Bacillus cereus group sp. BfR-BA-01355. The sequence continues at coordinate 881 of NZ_JAKUFY010000155.1, read as the reverse complement.
TGTGAAAAAAGAAAACAAAGTAAGCCAAGATATCTTCATTCAATCATGGGAAGCATTAGGAAAACAGGCATTATCCTATCGCTAATGTAAATTTGCTAAATATCTAATACTTCTATTAGTTGTACCCTTCGTATACAACAAATAAAAAGTGATTTGATAATAAATATATTTTGTCCATAGAAGTACAAAATATAAAATACTCATTAAACCCGTTTTTATTTTGTATCTAAGTCTTTTTAGAATACGGACGACTCTTTTGTATCGACGATTTATTGCTAAAGCTATGTATAAAAAATGGCTTTTTAGGCGTGAATATCCGAGCTTATTTCATAAGAAATTTCTAAAAGAGATAGAATATATAAAGTCCGATTAAAATTAAGGGTTTTCAACTAATAGGAAATACAAAAATCTTTTCCAATTCTTTTTCACACAGTATCCTTTATTAGGATCATATCCCATTATTGAGTTTATAAAGTACATTGCAAGAATTAGTAATGAAACAATCAAAATAGAGTCCTGTTAATACAGGATTCCTCATTAATTTTATTATTATATATGAACTTTTATATTAAATCTCAGCTTCAGTCGCAATCCCCGCAGCCCACAGAGATTTAATATAATTAATCCATTGATTACTACTTTGAGGTAATCTTTCACTTTCGAATATTGTAGTATTACTGGCTAAGTAGTTTAGAGTTTCTTGTCCTATGTTCGAAAAGTTTAGACTTTCATGTCCCGTTATTGAGACATGAAAGTACCTACAAAATTTATGGTAATGGCTATTTATCATTGTTCATGTGATTTTAGTTTAAACTTTCATGTCTTTTTACAGTTGTAGTTGTACAAGGACAAGAATCGCTAAACTATTTAGACAAGAAAGT
>NZ_JAKUFY010000154.1:0-9120 GCF_022663675.1 Bacillus cereus group sp. BfR-BA-01355 | reverse complement strand
ACAGATGATCATCGTGTCACAGCATACTTTGTTGAAATGGTAAAAGAAGCGAAAATGAAAAAAGTTGTATAAGTAACTTGCAACTTGTATAAGATTATAGTAAATTGATGGTAACAATTTTATAAAATAAGCGTGTTGATAGGAAATAGTAACAAATGTTGTTTCTTATAGAGAGTCGATGGTTGGTGGAAATCGATAGAAACAGTTTGTGAATCCATCCTGGAATGGAATGTGGAACATCTTTTGGATTAGTAAGCATTCCCGGTGAAGAGCCGTTATTTCTACTTGAGAGGAAAGCGGTAATGCTTTCAACTAGGGTGGCAACGCGGGTTAACTCCCGTCCCTTTATATAGGGACGGGAGTTTTTTGTGTTTTATAAAATAAAAGGAGGAGTATATAATGCTTGATATTAAATTTTTACGTACAAACTTTGAAGAAGTAAAAGCGAAATTACAGCATAGAGGTGAAGATCTAACTGATTTCGGACGTTTTGAAGAACTTGATACGAGAAGAAGAGAACTACTTGTTCAGACAGAAGAATTAAAAAGTAAACGTAATGAAGTGTCTCAACAAATCTCTGTATTAAAGCGCGAAAAGAAAGATGCAGAAGCTCTAATTTTAGAAATGCGTGAGGTTGGAGAAAAAGTAAAGGATTTTGATAACGAACTTCGCACAGTTGAAGAAGACTTAGAAAGATTAATGTTATCTATTCCAAATATCCCTCATGAGTCTGCTCCAGTCGGTGAAACAGAGGATGATAATGTAGTAGCGCGTACTTGGGGAGAAGTGAAAGAATTTACTTTTGAACCAAAACCACATTGGGATCTTGCTACTGATTTAGGAATTTTAGATTTTGAACGCGCTGGGAAAGTAACAGGAAGCCGCTTCGTATTTTACAAAGGTGCTGGTGCAAGATTAGAGCGTGCTTTAATTAGCTTTATGCTTGATCTTCATACTGATGAGCATGGATATGAAGAAGTATTACCTCCATATATGGTAAACCGTGCAAGTATGACAGGAACAGGACAACTTCCAAAGTTTGAAGAAGATGCATTCCGTATTGAAAGTGAAGATTATTTCTTAATTCCAACAGCTGAAGTACCTGTAACGAATATGCATCGTGATGAGATTTTAAATAAAGAGCAATTGCCTATAAGATATGCTGCATTTAGCTCTTGCTTCCGCTCTGAAGCAGGTTCAGCTGGTCGCGATACACGCGGTTTAATTCGCCAGCATCAGTTCAATAAAGTAGAGCTTGTGAAGTTCGTAAAACCAGAAGATTCTTATGAAGAGTTAGAAAAATTAACAAATGATGCAGAACGCGTGTTACAATTATTAGAGTTGCCATATCGCGTTATGAGCATGTGCACAGGCGATTTAGGATTTACAGCAGCGAAGAAATACGATATTGAAGTATGGATTCCAAGCTATGGCACATATCGTGAAATTTCTTCTTGTAGTAATTTTGAAGCTTTCCAAGCGAGACGTGCAAATATCCGTTTCCGCCGTGAGCCAAATGGAAAACCAGAACATGTCCATACATTAAATGGATCTGGTCTTGCAATTGGACGTACGGTTGCAGCTATTTTAGAAAACTACCAACAAGAAGATGGTACAATTATAATTCCAGAAGTTCTTCGCCCTTATATGGGAGGAAAAACAGTTATTAAGTAAATTTAAACATTCATCGGTATGAGTGATTGGTAATTATGAGCGTTGTCAGTACTGTAATGTAGGAAGGGGAAAGTAAAATTTTCCTTTCCTCATAATTTATTTTAGTAGGGTTGACTAACTGTTTTTCTTTTGATATTATATTTGATGTCAATATGGAGGTATACCCAAGTCTGGCTGAAGGGATCGGTCTTGAAAACCGACAGGCGGCGAAAGTCGCGCGGGGGTTCGAATCCCTCTACCTCCTCCAGATATAATTGACAACAGCGCATATAAGTGGAGATTGGAGAACTCGTTACCAACACGTAACGAGTTTTTATTTTAAAACCAATCATAAAGTATGGTGTAAGGTAATTTTGTCCTTATTACACACTCATATTCCGATGATTATCTTCATAGATATGAAAGGAGTCAACATGGATCTTATTATACAAACATTTCCTTTAGATGGAAAAACTTTATATTATGTACAATGTCCTGTCTGTAAGAACAATAGAATTTTAAACAGTGGTGCAAATGTGTCACGCATTATAAGCGATGATACATTCCGTAAACTTTGTGGTTGCACTTGTGATGTAAAGCAAGCTGAGACAAAAGTAGAGGCACCAAAAAAGGTTGAAAAACCAGCTGTAAAGAAAGAGGCAGCTCCAAAACGTACAGGTAAAGTATTAACGGCAGTAATTAACGGGAAAGAAATGACTGTTAAAGAGATTGCTGAAGCATACGATATTAGTACAAGTACTGTTCGTCAGCGTATTAATGCAGGAAAACCTGAGAGTGAAATTATTGCTCCAACAAAGAAGAAGTAATTTAATAGGAAAACCCGTGCATATGCACGGGTTTTTTATTTTACAAGTTTACGTGTTTGTTTTAAAAAATGGCCAATTTTTTTAATGATTGGTTCGATTGAATCACCATCTTTTAAAATATCGTACTCATTAATGTTTAAGCGTAATACAGGACATGAATTAAAGTTGTTAATCCAGTTTTCATAACGTCCATGCATTTCTTTCCAGTACTCAATTGGTGTTTGCTGTTCCATTGGGCGCCCACGTTCTTGAATGCGATCGACAATATCATCGAAAGAACCTTCTAAGTAAATTAATAAGTCTGGATGAGGGAAGTAAGGAGTCATGACCATAGCGTCAAATAAACCTTTGTATGTTTCATAATCAGTTTCCGTCATTGTACCTTTTTCATGATGCATCTTTGCGAAAATTCCAGTGTCTTCGTAAATGGAACGATCTTGAACAAAACCGCCACCATATTCAAAAATTCTTTTTTGTTCCTTAAATCGTTCTGCTAAAAAGTACACTTGTAGGTGGAAGCTCCAGCGAGTGAAGTCCGCATAGAATTTGTCCAAATATGGATTGGAATCTACTTTTTCAAATGATGTGCGATAACCTAAAGCATTAGCTAATGCAGTTGTCATAGTTGATTTACCCACACCTACCGTTCCGGCGATAGTGATTACTGCATCATTGGGTATATCATATTTTTGCCTTAAATTCATTATTATTTCGACTCCTTTAAGAGAGTATTTTGAAGGGCAGATAGGATGACGTTTAAATCATCAGGATTTTTTACAAAATCCATATCGTCTCCATTAAATTTCAATACTGGTATCTCCGGATGATCTTTTCTAAAAGTATCCATTGCTGTTTCATAATCTTTTGTGAGCTGTAGTAAGTAATTTGGATCCATGTTTTTTTCAAATTCTCTTCCGCGCAAGGCGATTCGTTTTTGCAATGTTTCTAGGCTAGCTGTTAAATAAACAATGACATTTGGCACAGGCATATCTTGTGTAAGGATACGATAAATTTGCATGTACTTGTCATATTGAGAGTCTTTTAATGTGCGGGATGCAAAAATTAAATTTTTAAAGATATGGTAATCTGCTACTACTGGTTTCCTTTGATTCAAATACTTTATGTTAATATCTTCTAATTGTTTGTATCTATTACAAAGAAAGAACATCTCTGTTTGAAAACTCCATTCGTCGATGTCTTCATAAAACTTTCCTAAAAAGGGATTTTCATCAACAATCTCTTTTAGTAAGTGGAGTTGCATGTGAGTTGAAATTTCCTTCGCAAGTGAAGTTTTTCCAACACCAATTGGTCCTTCAACCGTGATAAATGGTACTCCGGTCACGCTGTTTCCTCCTTTCAATCAGTGATTTACCGTGACTACTAAAAACACAAAACAGAATTATTGTAGCACAAGAGGGAAGCGAGTGGGTTAATTTGATATAAAAAGTTAGAAAATAGATATATGTATTAATTAAATTTTATTTTGGATGACGATGTTATATTTGCTTTCAATGTAGTTTCCATTATTTTTAAAGCATGTATATTATCTTGGTCGTTGTTAGAGGCGATACAATCCTGTGGTACATACAATTTATAATTTCTCATATGAGCATCATTAGCTGTAAATAGGATGCATATATTCCCGGCAACTCCTGTTAATATTAGATTTTCTATTTTTAAATAACCTAGTAATGAATTTAAAGGTGTTTCATAAAAAGCGGAATAATGTGGTTTAATAAAAATGTAATCATCAGAACTTGGAGCAATCTTATGGATTATATTTTCACTATATTTATTTGTACAATGAGTAATAAGTTGGTCGATATCAGATCTCCAAAGTTGATAATGGTCATTAACGTAAATTATAGGATAGCCGAAGGATTTCATTTTTTTCTTTAATTGTAAAATAGGGTTTGTTATAGTTTCGCATTTTTGAGCTAGAATGGGTCCGTGGGAAAATTGAAAATCATTAATCATATCGATAATGAGCAAGGCGGTATTTTTCATATGTAATCCCTCTCTTTTTCTTTTAGGGTGGATTGAATTTGTAAAAGTTATCCCCTGTGCAGTAAATGGAAATAAGTGTACTTTATTTGTAATGAAAGGACTATGTTATGGAACAAGATCGAGATATTTATTTTATGCAATTAGCGATAGAAGAAGCTAAAAAGGCGGAGGAAATACAGGAAGTACCAATTGGAGCAGTTATAGTGTTAGATGGTGAGGTAATTAGTGTTGCTCATAATTTAAGGGAAACTGAGCAAAGATCAATAGCTCATGCTGAGTTGCTAGCGATAGATGAGGCGTGTAAAAAATTAGGGACATGGCGTTTAGAAGATGCAACATTGTATGTAACATTAGAACCTTGTCCAATGTGTGCGGGTGGAATTGTTTTATCGCGAGTGAAGCGAGTTGTATATGGTGCAAGTGATCCGAAGGGCGGATGTGCAGGGACATTGATGAATCTTTTAACGGATGAACGATTCAATCATCAATGTGAAGTAGTAACTGGTGTACTTGAGGAAGAATGCGGTACGTTGTTAACAAACTTTTTTAGAGAGCTTCGTAAAAAAAGAAAAGCGATAAAAAAATTAGAGAAAAGCAATGGGAACTAACGTATTTGCATTTTATAAAGAAACAAGTTATACTGATAATGCCTTTAATGAAGGCAACCGAATATTGGTTTTAACTTTGCCGTGCTAAGCGGGGAGGTAGCGGTGCCCTATACTCGCAATCCGCTCTAGCGAGGCCGAATCCCCTCTCGAGGTTATGTTGCTGTAAGGTCTGCCTTAAGTAAGTGGTGTTGACGTTTGGGTCCTGCGCAACGGGACCCCGTGAACCTTGTCAGGTCCGGAAGGAAGCAGCAATAAGCGGGTCTTCTCGTGTGCCGCAGGAGTGCCTGAACCGAGCTAACTGCTTGAGTAACGCTTATGGTACGTAATCGACGGAGGGTGCACGGCAGTTATATATGTATACAAAACTCACCTTAATACAAAGGTGAGTTTTTTGTATAGAAAATAACTTTTGGAATCTATAAACAGAATGGGTTATAATAAATGAGATAATAACCTTTGAGGGAGGCCGTATTTTCGTGTCATACCAAGCGTTATACCGAACATGGAGACCGCAAAAGTTCGAAGATGTAGTCGGTCAAAAGCACGTGACAAAAACGTTGCAAAATGCCCTTCTTCAAGAGAAAGTTTCACATGCTTATTTATTTTCTGGTCCGAGGGGAACAGGAAAAACGACAATTGCAAAAGTATTTGCAAAAGCAATTAACTGTGAACATGCTCCGGTAGCTGAACCTTGTAATGAATGTCCTTCTTGTTTAGGAATTACACAAGGATCCATTTCAGATGTATTAGAAATTGATGCGGCTTCAAATAACGGTGTAGATGAAATTCGAGATATTAGAGATAAAGTAAAATATGCTCCAAGTGCTGTAGAATATAAAGTATACATTATTGATGAAGTTCACATGCTTTCTATGGGTGCATTCAATGCGCTTTTAAAAACCTTAGAAGAGCCGCCAGGACATGTTATCTTTATTTTGGCGACAACAGAACCTCATAAGATCCCGCCTACAATTATTTCGCGTTGTCAGCGTTTTGAATTCCGAAAAATATCAGTGAATGATATTGTTGAGAGATTATCAACAGTCGTGACGAATGAAGGTACGCAAGTGGAAGATGAAGCATTACAAATTGTTGCACGTGCTGCTGAAGGTGGTATGCGTGACGCGCTTAGTCTTATTGATCAGGCTATATCTTATAGTGATGAGATTGTTACGACAGAAGATGTATTGGCGGTAACAGGATCTGTTTCTCAGCAATACTTAGGCAATTTAGTAGAATGCATACGTGAAAATGATGTATCAAGAGCATTACAGATCATAGATGAAATGATGAGTAAAGGGAAGGATCCAGTTCGTTTTATGGAGGATTTCATTTACTATTATCGTGATATGCTTTTATATCAAACTTCACCGCAACTAGAACATATGTTGGAACGAGTAATTGTAGATAATCAATTCCGTAAGTTGAGTGAAGAAATGCAACCGGAAGTGATCTATGAGATTATTCATACCCTTAGTAAGGGACAACAGGAAATGAAGTGGACAAATCATCCGCGTATTTTCTTAGAAGTTGTTATGGTGCAGTTGTGTCAACAGTTTATGATGCAAGCAAACGGTACGGATCGTTTGCAAGCAATTATGAACAGGATGCAGCAATTGGAGAAAGAGTTAGAGCAAGTTAAAAAGAACGGTGTGCCAGCTGGTGTACAACAGGAAGTAAGAGAGACACGTGCAACACCAAAACCCGTACGAACAGGAAGTATGAAGATTCCTATCGGGCGTGTAAATGAAGTATTAAAACAAGCGAAGCGTCAAGATTTAGAACAATTAAAAGCTGTATGGGGTGAGTTGTTAGGAAGACTCAAATCATATAACAAAGTAGCGTTTGCTGTTTTACTAGAAAATAGTGAACCAGTGGCAGCTTCAGATGACACTTACGTTTTAGCATTTCAATATGAGATTCACTGTAAGATGGCGAGCGAAAATCGAGAAGCTATGGATACAGTAGAACAAGCTTTATTTGAATTGCTAAGTAAAAGGTTAAATATGATTGCCATTCCAAAAAGTGAATGGGGTAAAATCCGTGAAGACTTTTTACAACGTGAAGGTGGAGAGTCTGAAGAAAGCCCGGAGAAAAAGGAAGACCCTCTTATAGAAGAGGCAGTGAAATTAGTAGGACAAAAACTCATTGAAATAAAAGAGTAATAATAATTAGGAGGAATTAATTATGATGCGTGGCGGAATGGGAAATATGAATAACATGATGAAACAAATGCAAAAGATGCAAAAAGACATGGCAAAAGCACAAGAAGAGCTTGGTGAAAAAACAGTTGAAGGTACAGCTGGCGGCGGAATGATTACAGTTATTGCAAATGGTCACAAGCAAATTCTTGAAGTGAAGATTAAAGAAGAAGTTGTAGATCCAGAAGATATCGAAATGTTACAAGACTTAGTGTTAGCTGCAACAAATGATGCACTTAAAAAGGCCGATGAGCTATCAAACTCTACAATGGGTAAATTTACAAAAGGCTTAAACTTACCAGGTGGAATGTTCTAGGGGGATATTGATACATGCATTATCCAGAGCCAATATCAAAACTAATCGATAGTTTTATGAAGTTGCCAGGTATCGGACCGAAAACAGCGGTTCGATTGGCATTTTTCGTATTAGATATGAAAGAAGATGATGTGTTAGGTTTTGCGAAAGCACTTGTAAATGCGAAGCGAGATTTAGCGTATTGTTCTGTATGTGGACATATTACTGATCGTGATCCTTGTTATATTTGTAATGATTCGCATCGAGATCAATCAGTTGTTTGTGTCGTGCAAGAACCGAAAGATGTAATCGCGATGGAAAAAATGAAAGAGTATCAAGGTGTATATCATGTGTTACGTGGTGCGATTTCTCCTATGGAGGGAATTGGACCGGAAGACATTAATATCCCGCAACTCTTAAAGCGACTACATGATGAAACGGTACAAGAAGTAATATTAGCAACAAACCCTAATATTGAAGGGGAAGCTACAGCGATGTATATCTCCCGCCTCTTAAAACCTACAGGCATTAAAGTAACTCGTATTGCACATGGTCTGCCAGTTGGTGGAGATTTAGAATATGCAGATGAAGTGACACTATCGAAAGCGTTAGAAGGTCGCAGAGAAGTATAAGAGGAGAAACAAAAATGTTCTTTCAAAAAAAGGGTAAATTGCGTAAAGAGTATGATGATAAGTTAATTGTACTTTTGGAAAAAGTGAAGAATGAGTGGTTACGTCAGAAGAGAATGGTTGAACAAAGTGTAGAACCATCTCAAGATGTCATTTGTTCTTTGAAGATAGCAGAGGCGAAATATTTCTTCTTGTTGAAAGAAGCAAAGCGTCGTCCTGTAAAAATGGAACAATGGTAAAGGGTTCTGCTTTCTAAGCAGGCCTTTTTATTTTATTTGTTAAAATGCTGAGGTGTTGTTTCATTTTGTTTATATGAAAGAGATGTCGCTTATGATAACTGTTCTTTTTTATTGTCTTGTCCCATACAAATAGATGTATAGGTCATTCATAAGGAGGAAAAGATGAATTCTACAATTATTATTGTTGGCATTCTTACTTTAGTGTTTATTTTTCTTGTTTTTGGTGTTGCCTCTAAGCCATTGCGTTTTATAGGTAAGGTGATTTTTCATGTTACTTTAGGCATAGCGTTGCTTTTTATCGTAAATGTTGTAGGGACATATTTTGATTTTCATATCCCGATTAACATGGGTACAGCAGCAATAACGAGTTTATTAGGCCTACCGGGTGTGGCAGCATTAGTGATTATTAAGCTTTATATTATGCCAAGATAAAATTATTTTGGCGTTTTTTTTAAAAGTGTTGACTATTAAATGATTAGTATGGTAAATTAATAAGCGTCGTCAGGAACGAAAGAAAAAAGTTGTTGACAGATTTAACGAGAAATGTTAAATTATAAAAGTCGCTGAAACGCGATATTGAACTTTGAAAACTAAACGAAACAAACAACGTGAAACGTCAATTTTTATTTTTAGATGCTAGACAAACTAACTTTATTGGAGA
>NZ_JAKUFY010000153.1:0-9584 GCF_022663675.1 Bacillus cereus group sp. BfR-BA-01355 | reverse complement strand
TCTGTACCATAACTAGCATTTGTACTTTGAATGCTAGCACCAGAAGTTGCCTTGTTATAACCTTGTTGTTTTTTACTCATCTTTCTCACCTCCACAACCAATAATGTAACCAATTCACTTAGAGGCTATCCGTAATTTTATTTTGAATAATTTCCGCATATATATTTTGTTACTTATTCAAACTATAAGAAATGGAGGTGGAAATATGTATATAGGACGCGATATGACTGAACTAACAATGGTTTCAAAACATGAATGGAAAGAAGATGAATTAGCTTATTTTCATCACTCACTACAACAGATTCTGCCTTATTTAAATGCAGAAGGTCAAAGTATTTACAAAGAAATTGTAGTAGAAATTGAATCAAGAGGCGGCTTACAAGAAGGTGAAGCTAGTTGGACTCATGGGACAAAAATTTCTTACGACTAAAAAAGTGTTCCCTAGATTGGGAACACTTTTTTATTTATTGTATTGTAATTTTCTCCACGCAATTTTCGTAAATAGTACGATGCGATTTCGAAAAAGGTAATTGCTCAAATGCTTCTTTCGATACAAATTTCAATGTATCTGTATCAACAATATTGCCAGTTACCTTTCCATAAAATACAAATATATCCCAAGTACGATGTGTAAACGTATGTTGTACATTCATTGCATATTCATCAATAGAAACCGCGAGTTCAAATTTTTCTTTCATATAATCTATAAGCTGTTCCTTCTGATTTCGAATACCTTCTCCAAGTTCAGCATTAGGAAACTCCCACATATTAGCTAACAAACCTGTACTTGGACGTTTATTAATAACGTAACGACCGTCTTCAGTTTGAAGTACTCCTGCAACAATAGGTACCATTTTAGGAGCTTTCGCTTTACTTTTTACTGGTAATTCTTTTTGAACACCTTCAGCATATCCTCTGCAATGCTCACGTACAGGACAAAGTAAGCACGATGGATTTTTAGGAATACAAATCAGTGCACCTAATTCCATCAATCCCTGATTAAAATAAGATGGGTTTTCTACTGAAATAATTTCACGCACAATCTCTTCAAAAACTTTTCGAGTCTTCGGTTTTGCAATATCATCCCATACTGATAAAATGCGAGATAATACACGCATAACATTTCCATCAACTGCCGGCTCTGGTATACCATATGCAATACTTAAAATAGCACCTTTTGTATATGGTCCGACTCCTTTTAACTTTTCAATTTTCTTTACATCACTTGGTACAACCCCGCCGTATACTTCTTTTACCTCTTTTACTGCCGCATGTAAATTACGTGCTCTAGAATAATATCCTAAACCTTCCCATGCTTTTAATACTTCTTCATCATCTGCGTTCGCTAACGCTTCAAGTGTAGGAAACTTCCCCATAAAATTTGCGTAATATGGTTTTACGGCTTCTACTCTTGTTTGCTGTAACATAATCTCAGAAACCCAAACGCGGTATGGATCTTTATTTTTTCTCCATGGTAAGTCGCGCTGCTCCTCTTCAAACCAACCAATTAAATCATTTTGAAACTGCTCTATATTAAATTTTTTTAGTATTTCAAGTGTCAAACTTGATCCCCCTCATTTTTTTGCATATAAGTACTATTATAAAGATTTTAGGAAAAAATTTAAGTAAGATGACATAGGAAATTGAAGGCAAAGGACTTGAGGTATCGAATAAAAAGAGTTACATTAATAAAAAACGGAGGTGGATTTTTATGGACACAGCCACTCACCTTGTTATGGGTATCACTTTAGGTAGCTTAGCAACATTAGATCCAGCTATAGCACAAAGTGATATTGGCCCACAAGCTGTTATGCTTGCTACAATTGCTGGTTCCAACATTCCTGACATTGACACAGTTTTAAAATTGCGTAATAACGCTAAATATATAAGAAATCATCGCGGAGTTACTCATTCCATTCCCGCGGTAATTCTTTGGTCATTTCTTATAAGTGGCATCTCTTTCGCCTTCTTTTCAGACGCTCCATATCTTCATCTACTACTTTGGTCATTTATTGCAGTCTTCCTTCACGTCTTTGTCGATATTTTTAACGCCTATGGTACACAAGCATTACGGCCTTTCACAAAAAAATGGGTCGCACTCGGCGTGATTAATACATTTGATACCGTAATTTTCTTTATCCATATACTTGCAATTGCTTGCATGCTCGTCGGTTCTCATAAAGGATACACAGCCTTAGCAGCATATATATTAATGATTATTTACTATATCGGACGGGTTATGATGCACCGAAATATAAGAAGCGTTGTACACAAACGTTTCAAAAATGTCGAAAAGATTATCATTTCTCCTTCTTACCGATTTTATCATTATCATTTAGCAGTCGTTACAGCTGATTATTACTACGTTGCGAGATGGCACCGTGGTAACATCATGATATATGACAAATTCGATCGGGTACCGTTCCCAGAAAATGATATTATGCGAGCAGCTAAACAAGATGAAAACATCTCGGCCTTCCTATCTTTCTCTCCTGTATATCGCTGGGATATTTTTGATCATGATCATTATTATGAAGTACGATTCATTGATTTACGGTATCGCAGTAAAGATTATTATCCATTTGTCGCGATTGTTCAGCTCGACCATAATTTAAATATTATTAGTTCCTATACAGGATGGATTTTTAGTGAAGAAAAACTTCGAAAAAAGCTGGAATTACTTCCACATTAAAAAAAGCGACTTAAGTCGCTTTTTTTAATGTTTCAAATGATCTTCTTGATTAATTAAATGGCTATACTTCGGATTATTTGTACGCATTTCATGAAGGCGTACACCATGATTATTAATCCATGATCGTACCACTTGCTCAGTCATTTCCTCACCTTGATAACGCCCTGATTTTGCATAAGTTGTTTGAAAATCTTCCCAAAGTAATTCAACCCACGCACGTGCTTGTCCGTAAGAAAGCTTGTCATTCTTATCTAATAATTCTTTCGTTAATGCTTCATAAATATCATTCATGTTCTAATCTCCTTTTCCCTATTTATCCCTTCATTTCTAAAGGATAGTTTCTTCTGTTTTGCACATTCTATAAGTGATACTTCTTAAAGAGGTATCAACTGATGATGAGGAGGGCGTTCGCAATGGGTAAACAAGCCGAATTTTGGTCTGAGTCAAAAAACAACAGCAAAATCGACGGTCAGCCGAAAGCGAAATCACGCTTCGCTTCGAAGCGACCTAACGGCACAATTAACACGCACCCACAAGAACGTATGCGTGCTGCAAATCAGCAGGAAGAGTAATACAGTTACAACCTAAAAAATTAACTTCCTACACGAGGTGATAAAGATGAGCTACCGTGATCGTTTAGATAGTCGTTCTGAATTATTTAACCATACGTGGACTCGTCCGAAACATGCGAAAGCGCAAGTTAACGGACAGACGCAGCAAACCCAGTCTCTCATTATATTGGCCAACGAATGTAAAAAACGCCAATTTTAGAATCTCCTATCTCCTTTAACGCCTACCAAAGATGAAAACCAGAGAGATATTTGCTCTCTGGTTTTTATTTTTCTTGCAATAAGGAAATTGGTATTCCAATCTCTTCATTATCATTTTGTTTATAACCCCAAGCGAATACCCCATTGAAGTAAGTAATTTTAAATAATATACCAGGTTCTTCTATTAATTCATATGTTTCACCAATATGGAATTTGTTTATATCAGTCATATAAGCGCGAGCCATTGCCATCTTTCTCATTAATACATCGAACTCATTTACAATTCCAAGCTGTTCAGCCTTTATTGCTTGCTCCTTCAAATCCCCAATTTCTTCTCTAAGCTCATGTGGTGTCATTTCACTGTAGCGTTTTGGCATATTCATCTCATTATTCCCCTCATCCCTCTTCACGTTTCATTTGTAAAAATATCTCTATCTCATCAATAGAGAATCCTTTTCGATATAACGCTTGTTTCATCTTGTTTTCAAATGTCCATCCATCATACTTCTTATATTTCTCATAATACTTATTCCCATGATAGTGTAACGCTTCTTGTTGCTTTTCGTCATCTCTTTCGTCTTTCAATTCTTCCAAACAAATTTGAATTACTTCTCTAGAATACCCTTTTCGAACAAGCATCTCATCCAACTTTAGCTTCATTTGTAAAAAAGAATGCTTTTGATAAGATTTTTTTTTCTTTTCTATGAGAAACAAGGCATTCTCAATTTGCTTTTCCTTCGGATATTCTTGTAAACTATGCATAATAATTAAATCCTGAACACCTTTATTTAACAACTCTCTTTTAATAACAGTTGGACCTTTTCGATTCACATTACTTTGCGTTCGCGTATATAAAACCGCGTACTCTTTATCATTAATATATCGGTCATGTAATAATTTCGAAACGACTTCAGAGATGATGGCCTGTCCCACTTCTTTTTTTCGTAAAAAATCTTCTATTTCTTGTTTTGTTCTCATTTGATAGGATAAATAGGAGATTGCTTGTAAATATGCTTTTTGTACCTCTTCATTGTACAAAATATTTCCTAACTCTATTTCATCAATTTCTAAGCCTTTTTGTAATCCATGTTTCATTAAGATTACTTGATCCACACTAAACCCGTACTCTTCACCTTGGCCTTTATCAATATAAATATTAAATCGTTCTTTCGATCGCTTTTGTACTTCTATTTTTGTAATGACAGCCATACTCTCACCTCCCTATTATTTTAACATAGTCGAGGAACATTTTTTCTTTTCAAGAATATATATAATGAGGAGGAAATGATTATGAAAATCGCAATTTCTGGTGGCACTGGTTTTATTGGTAAATACCTCTCTACTTTTTTTATTCAAAAAGGATATATGGTCTACATTCTTACTCGAAAGAAAACTACTAGAACCTCAAACCATAACCTTCAATACGTACACTGGACACCAGATTTATCTACCTTTCCACTCTCCTCTATCGATGTAGTCATTAATCTAGCTGGAGAATCTATCAATAGTAGATGGACAAAAAAACAAAAAGAAACAATATTAAACAGTAGAATTCAAACAACAAAAGGACTTATTCAACAACTACAAGTAATGGAAACAAAACCACATACATTTATTAATGCAAGTGCTATTGGATACTACGGAACATCTGAAATAGAGTCTTTTACTGAGCAACAAGAAACTCCCGGAAATGATTTTTTAGCAGAAACAGTATTTTTATGGGAGCAAGAAGCAGCTAAAGCATGTTCTCTCGGAATAAGAACAATTTACACAAGATTTGGCGTTGTATTAGGTGCAGATGGCGGAGCCTTGCCAAAGATGTTACTTCCCTATCAATTCTATATCGGCGGCACCATTGGTTCTGGGAAGCAATGGTTATCATGGATTCATATAGACGATGTCGTTCGTATGATGGATTTCATCATACACAAAAAAGAAATTGATGGCCCTCTTAATATGACAGCACCAACACCTATAAGAATGAAGGAATTTGGAAAAACCATCGCTGCCGCAACGAGAAAACCACATTGGCTGCCTGTCCCTTCATTTATGCTTCACGCCTTATTAGGTGAGATGAGCATACTTGTACTAGAAGGGCAACATGTATTACCTAGTAAAGCAATTAAACATGGATACCAATACACATTTCCGGCAATAGACCATGCATTACAAAATATACTTTCGCATACAATGTAGTACTTCTAAAACAAAATTTTACATGGGCCCTTTTAAAACTTTCATTTTCTAGGATCCGAAGCATTACCATACAAATAACCTTTCAGTTACTTTCCCTTAACTTCCATTAGCATTATAAAGTAACAGAAATGAGGTACCTATGAAAATATTGCTCAAACAAGCCATTGTATACCCTATTACATCTCCAAAGTTTCAAGGCGATGTACTCGTTACAGAAGAGCGAATTACCGAGGTCAAACCTTTTATTCAACCTACTCAAGATATGACCGTTATAGATGCACGGGCACTCCATCTCTTACCTGGCTTTATTGATGTCCATACTCACCTTGGTCTCTATGATGAAGGTACTGGTTGGGCTGGAAATGATGCCAATGAAACATCTGAAGTTTCAACACCACATATTCGTTCTTTAGATGGTATCCACCCTTTCGATATTGCCTTTCAAGACGCTGTGCAAAATGGAATTACAACCGTTCACGTTATGCCTGGTAGTCAAAATATTATCGGGGGTACTACTTGTGTAATAAAAACAGCTGGAACTTGTATTGATCATATGATTATTCAAGAACCTGCTGGTTTAAAGATTGCCTTTGGAGAAAATCCTAAAAAGGTCCATAGTAATGGAACGAAAGAATCCATAACACGTATGGGGATTATGGGGTTACTACGGGAATCATTCTATGAAGCACAACACTACGGGCACGAAGCTGATTTTCGAATGCTTCCTATTTTAAAAGCATTACGTCGTGAAATACCCGTACGTATCCACGCTCACCGAGCAGATGATATTAGTTCTGCCCTACGCTTTGCAACGGAATTCAACCTCGATCTACGTATTGAACATTGTACAGAAGGACACTTTCTTGTTGAAGAGCTTTCGAAACACAATTTGAAGGTTTCAGTTGGTCCCACTCTGACACGCCGTTCTAAAATCGAACTAAAAAACAAGACATGGGATACTTACCATATATTATCCAAAAATGGTGTGGAAGTTTCTATAACGACAGACCATCCTTATACACCCATTCAATATTTAAATATTTGTGCTGCTGTTGCAGTAAGAGAAGGGTTAGATGAGAAAACAGCACTAGAAGGAATCACCATATTCCCAGCGCGAAATTTGCGTTTAGAGGATAGAATTGGAAGTATCGAGGTTGGAAAAGACGCCGATCTCGTGTTATGGACTCATCATCCTTTTCATTATTTAGCCAAGCCTGTACTAACTATGATTGATGGAAAAATAATTTACAAAAAAAATAAAAAAAACTAGTTTATTTTTTTGACTAGATAAAGTATTATACGATTATAAACTGAATGAAACCATAATCAATTTGTGTCGTGATTATCATTTTCAAATTGATGAATGGGGAAGGCAAATGGTGCGCCACCAGCGTTAGAAACTGGTTCTAGTGGGTTCGATTCCCACCCCGAAATTTTTTAAAGATTGATATAAAAATTTCGAGGGTGGGGTGTTTTTTCGTCATGCTACCCTCGTGTGAGGAGGAGTTAGTATGTTGAAAAAACGCGACTTACACGACAGCCACGTTCTATACGAGTTAATGGTGGATCCAGCTGTCTTCCCTTTTGTGCGTCAAAAGGCTTATTCTTATGAAGAATATTTATTCTTAACGAAACAAACAATTGAAGCTGAAGAGCGTGGTGAATTAATTTCACGCACAATTTTAGATGAATGGGGTAACCCCATCGGAACAATTACTTTATTTGATGTGCAAGAAAAAGCTGGGTTTCTCGGGACATGGCTCGGCAAACCATATCATGGAAAAGGCTATAATAAATTAGCAAAAGATTCATTTTTTAGTGAACTTTTCTATGAATTAGATATTGAAACAATCTTCATGCGTATTCGTAAAATAAATATTCGTTCTATTAAAGCTGCAGAAAAACTGCAATATGTAAATCTAGCAAACGAAACAAGAAAAGCCGTATATGATGAAATTAACGCAAACGAAGAAGTATATAACTTATATGAAATTCCAAAAGATCAATACACACTTGCTACAATGCGAGATACAACCTTCCAAGATGCTCATCAATTAAAAGAAGCATAATCTAAATTTTCTGAAATGATAATCAATCATTAACATTTTCCATATGCGTATATCCCCTCATGTCTTTGGAAACGATAAATAGTAACTTTAAGACACGAGGTGATTTGTAATGGATAAAAAGAAACGTGATAAAGCAAAAAATACATTATCTAGTACACAAGAAGTTCTCTATCAACGAGAATTTCAAAAAGCAGATCGTGCAGCAGGATATCGCTCGAAAAGCATTTAAAGTGAAAATGAATAATTAGAAGTTTCCCCCCTAATTATTCATTTTCATTACATAATTTTCTCGACTGATAGAAGTAAGCAAAAAGGACCCTTATACATAAGGGTCCTTTTTGCTGTGGACAACTTTATCCACAAAACCAACGAAATTGTTAGTAATTTTCAAAAACATTTAATATTTTTCTATATTAAAGTATATATCAGCTGTTTTAATTGTGGATATTTTTCTAAAAATTGTGGACAATGTGGATATAGTTGTTAATATTCCGACTTTACTGTTTAATGAAAACGCAATCCTTTTGTGGATAACTAGCTGAATTTTCTTTGAAAATAATAAAGAACCCTCTTTACATATACAAAGAGGGTTTCATATTAAGTAAAAGATTGTGCAAGAGCAGGTGATTTAATAGGTATATGCCGCGGTTCTGCATGATTTTCTGCCAAAATTGCATCTACAATATGACCAGCTGGCTCTGGAAGATAGATGCTTTTCATTGCTTCTTTCATTTGAAGAAGCTTCACATCATCTTGTAATAATGCCTCTGTTTTTGCAAAAACCTCACTATCATCGCGAATGACAACTGCTGCTCCTTTTTTTTCAAAGTACATCGCATTTTCATTTTCTTGTCCTGGAACAGGTTTATATAAAATGACAGGTACTTGCAACGCTGCTGCTTCACTTAATGTTATTCCGCCTGGCTTCGTAATCATACACGAAGTAACTCGGAATAATTCATCAATATTTTCAACATACCCAAACACTTTTAATGCATCGGAATTTTGATTCTGTAAACTTAATAAATCCTGTTTTAAAGCTTCATTTTTCCCACAAACGACAACTACTTGTAAATTAGGCACTGACATAAATGATTGGCATAGTTCTTTTACATTTCCTAATACCCCATGAGCACCTGCTACAATTAGTAAAATCTTTTTATTCTTACATAACTGATATTTATTATATATGATGTCTGGATTTACCTTTAACTCAAAACTACTCCGAATTGGAATTCCTGTTTCAACAATTTGTTCCGCAGGTACACCGATATCAACCATCAATTCTTTCACGTGATCCGTTGCAACAAAATAACGATCTACTTCTCGATGAATCCATATTTTGTGCACGCAAAAATCAGTTAATACGTTATAGACAGGAATTGAAATCCCTGTTTGTTTCTTCAATTCTGGTACAGCGATAATTGGAAATGTATTAATTACAATATCTGGTTTCTCCACCTGTAACAGTGTTTTCAAACGTTTTCTTCCAAAGTTCGCATACCAAGATGCTATTTTCTTATCATAAATTTTTTCTACCCCGTAATAAAACAAACGATATAATTCTTTTCCTATTGTATAACTTTTTAAATATAGATATTTTGTAATGTCAGTTATAAATGGATGTGATTCTCCAAACAAGTCGCATACAATAACATCTTCAATTCCTTTTTGGCGAAATGTTTGTTCTAATGTTTTTGCTACTTGCACATGACCATTACCGTAATGTGCAGTTAATATTAAAACCTTGGGGTTTTTTATCAAACAAATCCACTCCTAGCTTTTTGTTTCTCCATATTGCATATACGACAATAGGAAAAACATTTTCCTTAAAAATTACATAAACAGATTCTAATA
>NZ_JAKUFY010000152.1:0-10044 GCF_022663675.1 Bacillus cereus group sp. BfR-BA-01355 | reverse complement strand
AGAAATTGTTGTACAAAGACATGAAAGTCTAAACTTACATTTTTGCAACTTGATTGGGACAAGAAACTCCAAACTCAAACTTTATAGATTTACAAAACTAAACTTATGTAATCTTGTGTGAATATATAGGTTTAAATACTACGTTACTTTTATTTATAAAGAAAAGACCCCCTAAGTTGCCTTTCTACTCTGTAACAAATTTAAAGACATAGTACATAAAAAATAGACAAGATAGATATGCTAGTCTACCAGCAATCGATTCTCTCATGAATTTCATAAGTATGACTTTGACAAGCAACGCTATGAATAACGGTATAAACAGTACCATAGCAAGTTTGATCGCTATGTCATTTATTGTTGGATTAAATGGTTCAAAATTAATTATAATGTTCACTTACCCTTCTATAATTATTTCATTTATATAATATAATTATATAAATGAAATCGCTACAAAGATACCAT
This sequence comes from Bacillus cereus group sp. BfR-BA-01355, assembly GCF_022663675.1. NCBI lineage: Bacteria > Bacillati > Bacillota > Bacilli > Caryophanales > Bacillaceae > Bacillus > Bacillus cereus group sp. BfR-BA-01355. Next base: position 9,582 of record NZ_JAKUFY010000152.1, on the reverse strand, counting down.
AAGGTTTCTTCCTCCAACTGAACCATCTTAAATTTAACCGGTTCTGGTGCAAATATAGGACGAATTTAAAGGAATAATCAGAATTCTCCTTTTTAACATCCTTTTGTTTTTACTGAAATTTGCCACAATCGGCACTTGAATGAAAATGGATACTTCTATACCTATCATTGTTTTGGGACATGAAAATGGGTAATTTTTCATAAAGTGATTGCTTCAGTTATATAATTTAAATACATTAAAGCATAATTCATAAATAATTGCGTACATATTTATCATGATTTTTAATAGCAAGTTCGTTATTTAAAAAAGAACTTTTCTCCATTTACGGCAGTGTAGAATGTTGCCTTCTTAAAATAAACATTTTGTTCTCCTCAATATCTCTGATTATCACAATTCATAACAAATACCATATATTTTTGACAGACTGCCCGTCAAAAATATATGTTGTAATTGATAATTTATATCAATTACAACGAACCTATTCAATAACTAAATTTAGCATGCACGGTTTCCCTTAAAAGTTGTAAATCAAATTTTCCACTTGGAACACCAAATAAATGTTCAAATGTTGGTTGAATGGATAAAACCCTTGCAATGCGTTCATCCGGAGTCCATTTGAATAACGATGAATCTACCCAATAGTGAATCGTTGAAAGTAAAAATTCTGCTGTAAGTATTGGATTATTAACATGATAAACTCCCTCTCTATTACCTTGAATAATTAAATCTGTTAGAATTGGCTTAAATTTACAGATGACATAAACATTTTATTATTAGTTTCTTGTCTCACATTCAAGAAGTTTAGACTTTCACGTCTTTCTATATATGATGATACCCTTTATAGTAGAGAATTTTTAATTATATTATAATCCTCTATTGTATCCACGTCATAAAATAATTTAGCATCACTATATACAGTAAACCTACCTTGTAAAGACTTATCAAAGAAAATAGAACGAGCTCCTTGGTCTCCTGTTAGTTTTTTCAAACTCGGAAAAATCTCCTTTGAAAATAAAATTGGTGGCCGCGGTATATCTTGAAAACTAGCAGCTACATAATCAAGTTGCGGGGAGTGTTCATAATCATCTATTAATGAATTTATAAGCTTAACTGTAATAAATGGTTGATCCGCAAGCATTACTACTACTCCATCAGCATTCATATCTTCTGCCTTTTCTAAGCCACAAAGAAGAGAGTAAGATTGGCCCAGACATGCTTTTTTACAAGAGAGAATATGAACTCTTTCTACTTGTGTATGTTGTAACAACCAAGACGGTTCATTTGAAACTACTATAACATCACTCAAATTGGAAGAAAGTGATGTATTTAATGCTATATTCCCAAGCAATGTATTTCCAGTTGGAAGGCATAGCTTATGTATCCCTGGACCTGTTCTTCTACTCCTTCCAGCTGCTAGATATATTCCTACTATTTTCATCATTTTTCATCCTCATTATTTGTATCATTTCTGCCATAATGCTTATAGCAATTTCTATTGGTCCCTCAGATCCAATAGATAAACCGGACGGAGAGAAAATCCATTTAGGTTTATCTACTCCCCCTAATAAACGTGCAGTACGATATCGGGATCCTAAAATACCTAGGTAACGACACGGACGGTTCTGTAAAAGGCTAAGTAGTTCTTGATCCCGTTTGAAATGATGGGTCATTAGCATTATAAAATCCTGTTCCTTTATAGATATCTTGGCCATAATCTCTTTTGGAAAACCGAGAACACATCTATCTGCTTCTGGAAACCGTAGTGGTGTACATAATCCCTCTCGCCAATCACAAACAGTAACAAAAAATCCTGTTTCTTTTGCTAAGGAGACAAGTGGTTTGGCATCTTCTCCTGCACCAATTACAAACAATTTTGGTCGTGGTTCGAAGCAATATACATATAGATGTTCATACCAACCATTTTTCAATTCAGAAAGTACTGGAATTTCTCCTTCCCAATCTCCAAACTCATGTCCTTCTTCGCTAAAAAAAAGAGTCTTCGATTTTAATAAATCTTTTATCATCCAGACACGTAGCCCTTTTTCTGTATATCCTCTTACTTTGCGTAAATATTCTTGATATATATAATTCACTTTTTCTAATAATATATAAATAATTCCATTACACCCTACTCCCCATGATAAATCATTTTCTTCCCTCATATCGAATTCATGTATGCTCCATTTTTCATTACTTAAATCTTTAGTATAAAGATAAAGTTCTTCCTCGATACACCCCGCGCTAAGCATTCCAACCTTTGTCCCATCTTCTCCAAATACCATCATTGAACCTTCTTTCCGGTATGATGAACCGGCTACTCGAAGGATGGTTGCAATAGTGCAACCTTGTCGGCTTGCTATTACCGTCTCTAATACCTCATGTATATCAACCATCACAATTCACCTTTCCTTTAACTTTGAAGGAGGGATTTTACCGCTTCTCTAATTTCTTGATAACTTGTGCATCGGCAAATGTTTGATTCTAACCACTCTTCAATTATTTTGTCTGTTGCTTTTGGATAATTTACTATAAGAGCATGACAGTTTACAATAAACCCGGGCGTACAGTACCCACACTGAAATGCCCAATGTTCTATAAATGCTCGTTGTACAGGAGATTCATGTAAACCTTCAATTGTTGTTATCCTTTTTTCTGTTGCTTCTACTGCAAGCATGATACAAGATTTTATCGGCCATCCATCCACTAAAACCGTACAGGTTCCACAGTCCCCATTTTCACATCCACGTTTTGCACCTGTTAAATCAAATTGGTCTCTCAATGTATCTAACAGGGTATCAGCTGTTCTCACTATTCCCTGCCGATTTTCTCCATTTATATAAAGAGTAAGCTTTTTAGTCAAAATACCCCTCCTTTAAAATGTTCTAACATGTCTCGTAATATATTTCTTAAAACAAACAACCGGTATTCTCTAGATCCACGAATATCATCTAGTACAGGTGCTGGAATATTTAACACAGTATGTTCTATCTTGTCTTCAACTGACATTTGATTATTATTGATAGCAATTTCCATAGCAGTAGCTCGAAAAGGAAAAGCACATAATCCACTAAATGCCATACGAATTTTATTTCCTTTTTTCAAAGCAGCCAGTGTAATTAATGGGTAATCAATTTTTTCAAGTTTTCTCTTTTTTACACTATAAAAAGGTAGTCCGACGTACTCTATATCAGTTAAGACTTGTAAAAGAAATTCTCCCTTACTTAATTGTAGTCTTTCTATAAATAGAGAATGGATAGAGACGTAACGTATACCTTTCATTCCTACAATTCCCAAAGTGCTGTCTGCTAATAAAAACGGAAGCACTGCCTCTCTATAACAGATTTCCCCTGCAATATTTCCACCCAACGTAATTTTGTTCCGTGCCGTTTGATCTGCTACTCTTGATGCTGTTTTACTCAAAAGTGGAAATACATTCGAATTTGAAACACGATTTAAAGTATGTGCCGCACCAAGAACCACATAATGCTGATACCTTCCAAGCACGTTACATTCAGGAATTTCCTTTATATCAATTACAGACTGGGCATAAAGATTCCCAAATCTGCCGAGGGTAATAATTTCAGTTCCACCGCTGTAATATATCGGATTTTTTCCTTCTTGATAAAGCTTAGAGTATAGTTGTAACGCTTCTGGTATAGAATGGGGACGATAATATTCAAAATCAGATGGAATCATGATAAAGGATCCTCCTTTTTCAGTTTCGTTCTCCAAATCAATTCTGGAGTAATCGGTAACTGATGTAAGGAAACTTGTGCTGCAACGGATAAGCTATTAGCAAGGGCGGCTGGCATTCCAAGGATGCCATGTTCGCCAAGAGCTCGGGAACCAAACGGAGAATTGTCATGAGGAATTTCTATAAATTCTACTTTATATTCTGGTTGTTGACCGTAGTGGGTTACTTTATATGAACGAAATTGATTATTTAATATTGTTCCTTTTTTGTCATAACAGAATGCTTCTCTTGTTGCAAAGCTAAGCCCCATACTCATTGCGCCCATTACTTGAGTCTCCGCTCCTTTTAAATTTAATACCTTTCCAGCATCTATTACGCTAAAAGCACGAATTAATTTATATGTATAATCCCGCGTATCAAATTCAACTTCCACTGCTTGTGCTGCAATTCCCCATTCCGGTCCTGATTTCCCCTTCCCAGTCTCCTTATCAGGTTCTGTGATTCCTTCAAACGTATATGCTCCTCTCCCTATAATCTGTTGGTTAATTACCTGTCCGCTTGAATCGACATATCCTAACGCAATCTGATCTATATCTATAGAAAGATTAGGAGATTCTTTAACATATACTTGTTTGCTGGCAATCTCTAAGCTCTCTATCGGATGTCCTAATAAAATAGAGGCAGATTTTTTTAACTGTGAAATGATATCTTCTGTAGCAGCTAGCACTGCATTCCCTACTAGATACGTAGTTCTGCTTGCGGCTGTTTTCCAATGTTTTGGTGCAACTTGTGTATCTACTTCCATTTTGATATGTATATCTTCTATCTTCAATTTCATTTTTTCTGCTACCATTTGCGCAAGCACAGTTTTTGTACCCGTTCCAATCTCCACTGCACCACAATGGATATTTACACTTCCGTTTTCATTAAACGTTATTAACGCACCTGCACCTGCATCTGATGGTGTTGTGGAGTTTTTCCATGCAAAAGCAATTCCCTTTGCATGTACTTTTCTATCTGAAATTCGGATATACTGCCCTTCATTCCAATTTATTAGTTTTTTTAATCTTTCTAAACATTTTTTCGGATTGCCCATATTGCTTCTTGTTACCGGAACTTGTGTAGGTGTCGTATCTCCTAGTTGGATTGCATTTTTTAATCGAAATTCAAGTGGACACATACCTAATTTGTTAGCCATAATATCTACTGTTCGCTCTACAACAAAAGTATATTCAGAATGTCCAAATCCACGGAATGCTGTAGCATAAGGATGGTTTGTATACATACAAAGCGAATCACACCCTACATGCTCAATTGAATAAGGTCCTGTACAATCTAGACCCGCCGCTTTACTGACAACAACAGCTCGATCCGCATAAGCTCCACCATCAAATAAAAAAAGGAATTCCGCAGACTTTAAGCTCCCTTCTTTCGTACAACCTAATTTGACTTTTGCTTGCAAACCAATATGAACGGGGGAAGTAATAAAATCCTCTTCTCTGCTATTACGAAGTTTTACCCTTCTTCCTCCTACAGCTTTAGAAGCAAGATAGGCTAAGATTTCAAGTTGCACCATGGTTTTCCCGCCATATGCTCCGCCTACTAAAGGTACTTGAACATGTATCTTGCCTTCATCTATATGAAATGCGTCACTCAGCTGCTTCCTAATCTCAAAGGGTGCCTGAGATGTAGATGTTACAAGAACAACTCCGTTCGGCTTAATCTCTACTTTTGTACATCTCGTTTCCATTGCCGCATGATCAGATTGTGAAAATGAGAAAAACTCTTCTACAATTATATCGCTCTCACTAAATCCTTTCTTAATATCACCCTTCCGAACTTTTGTACGTGTAGCAATATTTGTATTGGGTTCTGGGTATGCTTCCTCTATGATTCTATATTCTCCTAAACGTTCATGAACAAGAGGAGCATTGTTTTGATATGCCTGTATAGGAGAATTGACAACAGGAATTTCTTTGTACGTTACACGTATTGAAAAAACTGCTCTTTGGGCAGCTGCTTCACTATCTGCAATCACCATAGCAACCGGCTCACCAAAGTATCGTACCTTCTCAAAGGCTAACGGTGGCCGATCCACTATACTACTACCGACCAGGTAAGGATAGTCTTTACCCGTAACAATATTTCGAACACCCGGTATTTTCCAAGCCTCACTTGTATCAATGCTCTCTATATACGCATGTGCATATTCACTAGTTAAAAGCTTTACATGCAATATTCCTGTTTCATTTTCATCGTCAATATACTTTGCTCGTCCCGTTACTTTTTCCATCACTTCTTTCCTGGGAATACTTTTCCCAATGATACGATATTGACTCATAAGCCCCCTCCTTTTGTTCCTAATCTTATAGTATTAGTTTTATCCTGCCTTTAGTACATGTAAAAACTCGCTCTATAGGGGGAATGTTAACATTTTTATACTTTAAGGAATTCTCAAAACTCATTACTACTAATTCCAATTGAGACTATGATTTAAAGATAAGTTTAGGATATATTTCAAGCTATTCTATATAACCTAAAAGAAATAAATTTACTTGGTGTATATTTCATTAAAACATGGGCAGTACGCTTTTCATTAACAACAAAGAGATACCAACCATATCGCGCTAACACTTTTAATATAGTAATTGTTATATACATAATATAATTCTATTAAAATATCTAATTTATCCAATGAAAAGAGAGTACCTACGGAAACAGATATACTTATTTAGAAAAAAGGTGTTAAATGAGTATTGAAATAGGATATAAGCAAGTGAGCTTGTCCTTCTCAAAATGCGCATTAAAATAAGCACCTTATTCAGGTGCCAAATAAAACATAGGGGTACCAGCTGTATGTCAGAAAAACTTTCTATTTCATTATATGAAGTAATTTCTTCATTATGCCTAAATTAACTTCTAAATATATTTATTTTATAATTTTTATATAACAAAGAAAAAAGCACCCATTTCGAATGCTTTTTGACTTAAAGTAGATTCTCTTTAATTTTATTAATTATAATTTGAGCTGCTGATTTATCATCTTGTACCTTTAAATTTTTCCAGCCTACATGAAGATTGAAATTAGTACATTTAGCTCCGCCATAAAAGGAATCATTGTAATAGGTTAAATTAAGTTCCCAATACTCGATTCCGTTCGTTGGGCTTTCAATTGTATAAAAAAATGTTTTAATCTCGCTGACTGCATCTCTTATAGTATCCATACTAACTCCTCCTTCTCTTCACTCTATCTATTCGACAGAAAAGGGAAAAGTCCTACAAAATAAAAAGTCATCACCTTATTCACCGTTTCATTATTTAAAGCTGGTTTTAGTTTAAATAAAGGTATTGTATCTGCACCCTGGTGGGTATGGACTGGAGGCGCTTTAGGAGCTTTTTATGTACTAGCTACCATTATTCTTATTCCAAGAATTGGAGCGGGAACAACCGTAGCTTTGGTTCTCGCTGGCCAGATTGTTGCATCTGTATTAATAGATCAATTTGGTTTAATTAATGTTCCTATACATCTGTTATCTGTACCACGTATTCTTGGTGCTATTTTAGTAATTATAGGTGTTGTACTCATCCAAAAATTCTAGTTGTAAATTATTACCTAGAATAATTTACGTTGTTCATTTTAGATAAGTAGTTTTTATCATTCTTTTAGCTTTAATAATTTGAAGGGAAGATTCTAACTATGTATGCAAATATCCGCAATTTATTATTTAAGATGGACCCTGAAAAAGTTCATACACGAACTGTTCAAGCTCTAAAGGTTATGCAATCATTTTCATTTACTAGAACTTTATACAATACAAATATGAACTTGAATGATTCTAGATTAGAATGTAAATTACTAGATATTAAATTTCCTAATCCCATTGGTTTAGCAGCAGGTTTTGATAAGTTTGCTGATGTGTATCCAGCTCTTGCATCCCTTGGTTTTGGCTCTGTTGAAGTAGGTTCTATTACACCTAACCCTCAGCCTGGAAATCCTAAACCTTGTCTATATCGTTTACCCGAGGACACTGCACTTATTAACCGTAGGGGGTTTAATAGTGAGGGATTAAATAAAGCAAAGCAAAACTTTATGAGTTTACCACGTCCAGCTATACCTCTTGGAATTAATTTAGGGAAAAACAAATATAGTCCAAACCAAGACGCCTATTTGGACTATCAAAAAGGACTGGAAAAACTCTATACTCATGGCGATTATTTTGTCATTAATATTAGCTCTCCAAACACTGAAGGATTAAGAGATTTACAATACGTCGATACTTTAAAGCCATTATTAACTTCTATTTTAAATAAACGCGATGAATTATGTGAAAAACATAGTCAATATCGTCCTATTGTTTTAAAGATTGCTCCTGACTTAACTCCAGAACAACTAGAAGGAGTTATTTCAATAATTTTAGAAGTAAAAGCTGACGCAGTTATTGCTGCAAATACAACTATTTCTCGTACTAATTTCGTTTGTAAAACTTTATACTAGTATGATTTATCGAGGACCCTCTGTTGCAAAGCAAATTAACCAAGAAATTTTAAATTTACTAGAAAAAGATGGACTTTCTAGTATTACTGACGTTATTGGTCTATATCACAAATGAATTCTGCCCCGCTTCGAAAATTGAAGCTATAAACTTTCGCTTTTAGATATTAGTTGGGACAAAAATTTCTAAATAAAATTATGAATTCAATTCTTGTTATAAAAAACAAAACTGTTACTATTCCAACTTCCAACCACCAAAATACCGAGTAGGATATACTCGGTATTTTTTGCTATCGTTCTTTCGGAAGTGCAATTCCTTTATATAATTATAAAGGTGAGGATTTATTAAACTATTTATTTATCACGCTTGCATCAACTTTTACAATCAGTTTTCCTTTTTCAACAATTCCTGAAACCTTTTTAATTTTTAATGAAGCATTTCTTGGTAATATTAATTCTGCATATTCATTTCCCATATATACAGCATGTGTTCCTTTTGGAACTTCAATATCCATACGAATTGTTTTTGCCTTTTCTCCTAGATATTTATCAAGAATAGCTAGTGACGTACTTGTAAAACCTTTGTCTTTAACAGTTTTCCCTTCATATTTCTTCTTGAACTTTTCAATTGATTCCTTATTAACTATAGTTTCTTTTGGGTTTTTTGGATCTTTTGGAAAAAATGTCCCCGGTGCAATTCCAAACTGTTGTTCATCTGTATATCTATATACCATAATTGTATCTGGTACACTGGCAGCGTTCTGTTTAAATACTTTATCCATCTCTGCAGCGTATTCTTTTGCTACTTTTACATACTCTTTAGGATATCCATCTACTTTCCCTTCTCTTAAAGCTTGATTAATCCTTGTTCCATTTTGCTCATAGTTATTAAAAGCTTCTTTTGCTTTTGGTGTTACTACAATTTTATCTCTATGATTAGGAAGGTTCTTTCCATAATTTTTTGCTTCTTTTTCTTTGTCTTTAAAATCTATCAATTTATCTAAAAATTTATCCGCTTTTTTTGTAGATTCAATAGAAGAAATAGGGTAATCAAGAGTTGAACTTTGCCCCATTGCAGATGCTGCATTAGCTGTTCCACTCATAAGAACTATAGTCACTAGACCAAAAGAAGCAACTTTTTTACTTAACATGTGAATTTTCCCCTTTCAATGTCTTTAATATTTTTTAATATAAAGAGTTGGTTTTTTTTATTACTTTTCAATCGAAATGAAAGACATAATAATTTTCGCAGCACCCTTAACTACAAAATCAGGAACGACACCTGGTACAACTGATCTTAGGGATTTATATACTAATTCTTCAACAGTTTTTGAATTTCCGTAGTATTTATCTACCGCTTTTAAAACAGTTTCAAGTGTAATATTTTTTTTTATAA